>CAZFOP010000127.1:0-9202 GCA_964520085.1 uncultured Solibacteraceae bacterium
TTGCACATCGAGTGACGAAAACCGTACGCCATGAAACTCCAGTATAGGCATTCGGATGGGCGGCAATCGGCGGAGCTGGGGGACTGGCGGACCGCGCGGCCGGGTCCTTCGGGCGCTCCGCCAAGGCCGCATCGCGACGGCTGCCGTGGCGCACGCAGTCTTGCGTGCTGAGCCGAGAGTCATCTCGGCTTTGCCGCGTCCGCCCGGCAATAAGAAATGTCGGCAAGACTGCCGACACAGCACGCAAGACTGCGTGCGCCACGATTGCTACGCGACGTTAGATTTGCGTTCGACTTATCGCGTAACCTTGTAGACCAGATACTCCGCGTTGGCGAATAGCGGCGGTTCGGACAGGCGGTTCCGCGGTTGCAGCACGACGTAGTCGATGCTCGCCGCTCCGTATTTGGGCATGTCGGCGGGGTGGAAGCCGGGGACCATGGTTTCGCTCCAGCGTCGCCACCACTCTTCGCCGAACTGGCGGTTGAAGTTCACCTGGCCGCCGCCCTTCCAGTCGACATAGACGGCACGCAGGGCTTCGGAGCGGAAGACGCCGGGGCCCAGTGAGCGGCTGGCATCGGGAAACAGAAAGACGGCCCCTCGCGCTGTGCAGTGAGCGGCCCAATCGGAGAGCTGGTGCAGTTCCGGCTTTTCGAGCTGCGGGTAGTTGACGACCCCGCCGGCGAGCGGGATAAGAACAAGCGCCGCGGCACCGGCCAGCGGAGCGACACGGAAACGCATGGAGGCCGCTGCGAGGGCGGCGACCAACACCAGCACGCCGGCGCGGCGCCACTGATAAGGTTCGGTGACCACGGGCTGGAGCGGCAACCAGCACGCCACGGTGAACCAGGCTGCCGATTCCCACCACTTCCGGGCAAGAGCGGCGTGCGCTCCGGCCACCGCGGCCACGAACTGCATCGTCAGAGCCACGAACAACAGCAAGCGCATGGGCTGGATCTGCGGCATCAATACCCAATGGGCGCGTTCCAGCAGCAGCCAGGAAAGCGGCATACTGACCAGGCCCAACAGCGGCAGCCCCAGCACGAACGCGCGCAACTCGGCGGGGATGCGGCGGCGAATGCGGAACCACGCGGCGGTCAGTGCGACGGCGAGAATCAGGTGATGAACGATGTAGTGGCGGGGCCAGGCGGAAATCCAGATGTAGGATGCGCGCAAACGCTGTAGCCGCTCCTGCGGCGCGCCGATGCGTCCCCAGAACGGCTGCTGAGCGGCGCCGCTCTGGTGAAGTGCGGCGAATCCAAGCAGCGCCGCCGCCAACGCCAGCGGAACCCAGGCGCGCCATTCGCGTCGGCGAAACGTCAACACGGCGAAAACAGCCAGAAACCCGAACGTGGTCGGCGGATGGTACAGGAATGCACACGCTGCCGCGATGCCGGCTCCCCGGTAGCGGCGATGCGCTGTGATGCCGATGGCAAGCAGAACCAGCGGCAGCGCGAAGGCGCGCGGCGTGGGTTCGTATTCGACCGTGAAGACAGCGGGGCCGGCGATGGCCGCGCCCAGCGAACAGAGCGCCGCCGCCAGCACGGCCGGCCCCAGTTCGAGCCCGGCCGCGGTAGCCATCAGGATCAATCCCCAAATGCCGAAGGCGCGGAAAAGGATCTGCTGGAAGGCCAACACGTCGCGAAATCCCAGGCGAGTGAAGCCGCGTAGCGCGCGAGTGACCTCATCGTAGAGCGTGAAGCCGACGTGCGGCTGCTGGACCAGAATGTCGTTGCGCAGCACCGCCGGGTCGCGCAAATGTTCCAGCATCGCGGTCCAGATCTGCGAGTCCTGCTGCAGCCAGGTATGGCCGGGAAAGAGGAAGAAGGTCGCCAGAGCCAGTGCCAATGCGGCGGCTGCCGCCGAGAGCCGTGTCATTTGGTGGGTGTCTTGTCGAGTTGTTGGCGCACCCAGACGCGGTTCGGGTCGAGTGCTAGCGCTTTGCCAAATGCCTGGCGCGCTTCGCCGTCTTGATTCTGTTTGCGCAGGGCGATGCCGAGCCAGAGCCAGGCTTCGGCGTTGTTCGAATCGAGTTCGATGGCCTTGCGGAAATCCGCGACGGCCTGCGCGGCGCCGCCGCCAAGCTGCGCCGGCAGGTAATAATTACCCACGCCACGCGCCACCCAGACCGGCGAAGATTTCGGGGCCAGGGAGACGGCCTTGCTGACGGCGTCCTTGGCGCGCGGGCCATAGTTTAAGCCGCTCAACATGTCGGTGATGGCCTGTCCACAGAGGGTAGCCAGGACGCGGTAATTCTCCGCGTCATTCGGCTTCAAGGCGATGGCCTGCTCGGCCGCCTGAATGCCGCGGACGGCGGCCTCACGCGCGGCCTTCTTATCGTGCGTCTCGATTTCCACTTCGGCGAGATAGGACGACGCCAAGGCCACGCGAAACTGCGCGGCGGCATCCTTCGGCGCTTTGGCGGCAGCCGCGGCGGCTTCATTGACGAGGCGCGTCAAAGCGGGCCGGTCCTGCGCGTCGCGCGCCAATTCGAGCGGCGAAAAAGTTCCGCCCAGCAAGGCGGCCATCAGCAGATGCACAATCATCGAATTCTCAACTCGTCACAAGGCCGCTATGCGGCGATGCACCAACAGGAAGTATAGACCGAGCGCCGCCAGCAGCAGGCCATCGACGGCCAGCACGGTGGGAGCCGTAAAGATAGGGACGAGCCAACCGGCCGCCAGGTTTCCCATCGGCATGCCGCCGCGAAACGCGAAACTGTAGACGCTCATCACGCGGCCGCGCATTTCGTTGGTGGTGATCAACTGCACCAGCGAGCTGACCATGGCGAAGACGCCGACCATGGATGCGCCATTCAGGAACACCATGACGAAGCTGAGCGGCAGCGAGCGGGAGACCGCGAAGCCGGTGATCACGGCGCCCATCAGGATCAGCATGGCGAGCGCGATTCTTCCCTTGTGCGCCACGTTGCCCAGGCTTGCCACCGTCAGTGCGCCCAGCACGGAGCCGACGCCGGCGATGGAAAGAAAAGCGGTGTAGATCTCCGGCCCGCGATGGAAAACCTGTTTGGCAATGATGGGAAGGAAAGTGCGCGCCGGCACTCCCAGCGCGGTCATGGCGAAGGCCAGCACCATCAGCGCCTCCATGGCGGCGTGGCGATGGATGAAGCGGAAGCCTTCTTTCATGCTCTCCAGGACGCTTTCCGTGGTCTTCTCCGGGATAATGCGGATGTGCAGCATGCTGAGCGAAATAATCGGTGCCAGAAAGGAGAGCCCGTTGAGGCCGAAGCACCAGGCATTGCCCAGTTTCACCATGGCCAGGCCGCCCAGCATGGGGCCGATCACGGTGGCCGTGTTGAACTGGATGGAATTGAGCGCGATGGCGTTCGGCATGTCTTCCTTCTTCACCAGCGTGGGAATCAGCGCCAGGTACGCCGGGCTGCCGAACGCTTGTGCGAAGCCCGAGACAAAGGAAAGGCCGAGGATGTGCCAGACGTGAACCACGTGGAACGCAACCAGAGCGGTGAGCGTGAAGGCGGAGGCCATCTGCACCCACTGCGAGGCCAGCAGCACGCGGCGGCGCTCGATGCGGTCGGCGATCACGCCGCCGAAAAGGGAAAACAGGAAGAGCGGGATCCCGCCGAGAAACATGTCGAGGCCGAGCAGGAAGCCGGATTTCGACAAGTCATAGACCAGCCAAGCCTGCGCCACGATCTGCATCCAGGTTCCGATGCTGGACGTGCAAGCGCCTACCCACATGAGGCGGAAGTCGCGATACTGGAATGCTTTGAAGACCCTGCGCAGCACGATGAAGAAGGGCGGCGAGCGGACAAGCCCGTAATAGGGAATTGTAGCAGTTTGGCCCGCGGGCACGCTGGCGGGAGGGCTGCTGGCGCATTAGCCCAAATTTCTCACACTCAGGTCTGCCGTCGTGGCGCAGGCTGTCAAGCCTGCCGTGTCGAGATTCATCTCGACATTCTTCGATGCGGGCGACATCCTGCACCGAATGAAACGCAGCCACAATTGGCGGCGCTGCGGAAAGTACTGTCCGAGCCGCGCCTCAATCGCGAGTGGCCGTGAGAAATGCGTATTAGCGGGCGGCGCTGCCTGTAAAGTAATGTACCTCGACCGCCGATAAGGGGGGTGTATGCAGGATCAGCGTAGAGAAGTCCGGATGATGTGTGCGGACATGGTGGAGATGCGTTGGGAGGACGAAAATAAACAACCGCAGCAGGCACTGGCGCTGCTGGAAGATATCTCCTCGTACGGGGCGTGCCTGCAACTGGAGAATGCCGTGCCTCTTGGCACCAAAGTCGCCTGGGATTGCCCGAAGCAGAGTTTTTCGGGCGAGGTGCGCTACTGCGTCTACCGGGAAATCGGCTTCTTCGTGGGAGTCGAGTTCTCGGAGGCGTGCCAGTGGTCGCGGAAGACGTTTAAACCGCTGCATTTGTTGGATTTGGAAAGGCTGGTGGCAAGTAAGAAGAAATAGCCCGGGGAGCGCTGGCCGGTCGGGCGGAAAGGCGGGAAGGGAAGCCGGTTACCGATCGCCCGGCCCTGGCGGCGACGGCAGCGAAAACTGTGCCCGCGCTTCGGCGCTCACGTTGGCTGGCCTGCCGGTGGACGCATCGAGCGGGCACCACAGTGTGAGCGCTTTCGCGAGCAGCGTGCGGTCCGAGGCGCGCAGCAGTTCGGTATGGCGTTCAAAGCGGACGCGCGTAGCGTGGCCCACCCAGGTCCGCGCGACGATCCGGTCGCCCAGGCGCGCCGGCTGCTTGTAATCGATTTCGTGCCGCACCACCACCCACACCAGCTTCGCCTGGTCGGCGGCCGGCGCGAACGCCGTCCAGTGGGCCACCGCTACGTCCTGCACCCAGCGCAAGTAGACCACGTTGTTGACGTGGCCCAACACATCGATATCGTCCGGATCGACCGTCACGGTCATCTCGAACGCCGGCAAGGTTTCGATCGTCACGTCTTCAGTGTGGCACGCTGCTGACGTGAGCGGGACTTCACGGGAGGAATCGCCAAAGTCGTCCTAGGGGGCATTTTCCGAGTGACCGACGATCCACGCGGTGGCGACAGTAAACGTCACGGCGTCAGGCGCGGGTAACCAGGATGGACTTCCCCGGAACGCGGTAGACCGAATGCAACCGTTTCTCCTTGACATTCTACCTATCGCGGCGTTAATGTGTAGATTGTCTAGGAGACGCAATGCCGTCTGAGAAATCCGAACTGCTGCAAGGCACTCTCGATATGCTGATCCTGAAGGTAGTGGCGCTGGGCCCGGTTCACGGTTATGGCATCTCGTTACGCATCCGCCAGATCTCCAAGGATGTTCTGCGGGTGCAACAGGGTTCCCTCTATCCCGCACTCCATCGTCTGGAAAAGCGAGGCTGGATCGAGGCGGAATGGGGCGAATCCGACAACGGCCGGCAGGCCCGTTTCTACAAGCTGTCGTCCCGCGGCCGAAAGCAATTGGCCGCGGAGGAAACGAACTGGCGGCGTCTGGCCGAGGCGATCGGTCTCATTCTGGAGACGGCCCGATAGGAGGCGCACGATGTTTTTCCGCAAGCACAATCGCGAGCCGCAACTCGATACCGAGCTTCGCTTCCACATCGACGAATTGATCGAAGCCAATATCGCCGGTGGAATGGCCCCCCAAGAGGCGCGCCGCCAGGCCATGATTGAATTCGGTGGCACGGAGCAGATCAAGGAGGAATTGCGCGATGTCCATCGCGTGGCCATCTTGGACAACACGCTGGCGGACGTGCGCGCCGCCTTCCGTTTCGCGCGCAAGTCGCCGTCGTTCTCGATGGCCGTGATCCTCACCCTGGCTCTGGGTATTGGCGCCAACAGCGCGGTGTTCTCGGCGATCGACGCGATCCTCCTGCGCCCCCTGCCGTTTCCCGACGGCGACCAACTCATGCGGATGCGGCAATCCGATCGGCGCGCGAAGGACTCATGGTCCGCTGTCGCACCCGTTCGGCTGGAAGACTGGAATCGGATGAACTCCACCTTCCAGGCGATCACCGGCTACTACACCGAGGACGAAACGGAATCCTCGGGTGCACTCCCCGAAAAAGTGACTCGCGCTTCGGTGGCTCCCCGTTTTCTGGAGGTGTGGGGTGTGGCCCCCTCGCTGGGGCGCGATTTCGCGCCCGACGAGTTGCGGTTCGGCGGGCCCGGCGCGGTCCTGATCAGCGACCGCTTCTGGCGCCGACGCTTTGGTGCGGACCCGCATGCCATTGGTCGAACGCTTCGGTTCGGAAAGTATTCCACCACAATCGTGGGCGTCATGCCCGCGTCTTTCCTGTTTCCCGAACGCGGCGTGGATCTCTGGTCACCCGTTCCCGTCGACGCCCCCTATGCCCAGAGCCGGGAGGAAGCCTGGTATGCGGTGATCGGCCGTCTGAAGCCGGGCGTGAAACCGCCAAAGGCGCGGGCGGATCTGGCAACCGTGCAGGCGAGCCTCGGCCGGGCCTACCCAACGACGGATGCGGATCTGAATGTCATTGTCGACCCACTTAAGGAAATCACGGTCGGAGGAGTACGCGGATCCCTGTGGCTACTCTACGGCTCCGTGTCTCTGCTCCTTCTGATCGCCTGCACGAACATCGCCGCGCTACTGCTCGCCCGCGCCACGCATCGCCAGCATGAGATCGCCATTCGTTTCTCGCTGGGCGCCTCGCGCGCCAGGGTGGTCTCTCAGTTGCTAACCGAGGCGCTGCTGCTTGCTCTCTGTGGCGCCGCTCTCGGGTTCGTGGTGGCAAAGGGAGCCGCGATGCTGTTTCGCGCGCTCGCGCAAGATCTGCCGCGCGTGGAAGAAATCGGACTCGATTGGCGTCTCGCTCTCTACACTCTTGCCTGCGCCATGGCTGCAACCCTGCTTTGTGCACTGTTCCCCGCCTTTCGCGCCACCCGCGGTGGCTTGGCCGGATCGCTCGCGCAGGCCACCCGCACCCAGGTTTCCTCGCGCAATCGGCTGCAGTTGGCGCTGGTGGGCGTGCAGGTGGCTCTGGCCGTCACCCTGCTTTCCGGCGCCGGCCTCCTTGTGCGCAGCTTCCAGGAACTGGGACGTGTGTCGCCCGGCTTTGAGACCAGCCATATTCTCACTTTCCACGTCACCGCGACGTGGGGTGAAACGAACGACATGAAGGGCTTGAGACAACGGATTCAGGGAACGCTCGATTCTCTGCGCGCCGTGCCGGGCGTGGAAGACGCGGCCACCTCGGGGACGTTGCCCGGAGTGCCCGAACACAATCAAACGGAATTCAGGGTAGTCGAGGCTGCGGCGGACCCGGCGCGCAGGATCATGGCTGAGGGCCGCTCCGTGTCTCCGGGCTATTTCGCCACCATGCGCATCCCGTTGGTGGCTGGCGAGGTCTGTCGTGTGACCCCAACCTCCCTCAGCGGTGTCGTGAACCGCAGCTTCGCCGAAACATATTCTCCACAATCCTCGCTCATTGGGCGTCACCTGTTGCTGCCAGGTGTCCCATCTCTCCCGCCAATCGAGATTCGCGGGATCGTGGGAGACGCGCGCGAGACGGGCATCAATATGGCGCCGCTTCCCACCGTCTACCTGTGCGACAGCACGCCCGAGCCCGATCCCCACTTCCTCGTCCGCACCCACAACGCCCCCATGTCGGTGGCGCAAGGGATCCGCCGGAAGGTGCGCGAGATCGACCCCGGACGCTCGGTGTTCGACATCATTCCTCTCGAGGAGCGCGTCGGCGACGCCTTCGCCGAAAACCGTCTGCGCACCATCCTGCTGGCATTCTTTGCCCTGACGGCGGTTTCGCTTGCCTCCATGGGCTTGTACGGAACGCTTAGCTATTTGGTGGGCGTGCGCAGGCGCGAAACCGGACTGCGTCTGGCCCTCGGGGCGCGGCGTGGACAGATTCTCCGTCATTTCCTGATGCAGGGTCTTGGCGTATCACTGCTCGGCTGCGCGGCGGGACTCGGTCTGGCCGCCGCGTTGACACGCCTGATCGCGGGAATGTTGTACGGAGTGTCGCCGTCCGACGCGCCCACATTGTCCGGCGTGATCCTGCTGGTGATTGCCGTTGCCGCGGTTGCGTCCCTAGTTCCTGCCATCCGCGCCGCTCGCGTGGAACCGATGCAGGTGCTGCGTGACGAGTGATCGTCCCACCACTCGGCTCCCGGCTGCCGTCCGGAGTGTAGCCGGGTTTACTTGAATCGGATCCCCGACGCCAGTATTCATCCACACTCTCGGCAATCATCTCGCACATGAATGGCAACCCGGCATTCACACTAACCCAGTCGCATTCCGAGCCGTAGGTCTCGCCTTGTCTCGCAGCGTTTGCCAATTCCGACCGGATGACACGCAACTCGGAAAGAGCTGGGCCGCACATGGGTCCTGGCAAACGCCGCCCCCGGAACCTTGTCAAAATCAACTTTTTGAGCAGTTCCGGGCGGCAACAATCGCAGTCCGCAGCCCACCGTGCAAATTCCGAGTCACAACACCCACTGACTATTCCCGTACCCTCCAACCCGCCAGTTAAACAAGACTTACACTCACTTCCCCGCTCCCCGCGCATTCTCCTCGCGCGTCGCTTCATGCCACAGTAAGTACAGGAAGTCCCATGGCGCACGCACTCGTACGCAATGCCCCTCGATTTTCGAAGAACGAAAGCTCGGCAAAAGAAGTGTGGCAGGTCCCCGACCTGCCAACCAGGACTCCGCGGGGATCTCAACCGTTGAAAAAGTCCACAAAACGGGGCGAATTCACCCCGTTTCAACACACCAGTTTGTCTTGTTTTCAGCAACTTAACCATCCTAAAACGGGGCAAATTCGCCCCGCGCCGCGTTGTAGACAAATGCAATAGTCCCCGGGCGACTACCCCTGTGAAACGCCGCTTACGTCACACTGGCCTGTAATGCTGCTATGACGTTTAGTGTCGTCCTCGAACGCGATCCCAAGACTGGTGACTTCTCGGCGGTGTGCCCCGAACTCCCTGGGTGCGCGTCCGCGGGCGAGACCGAGGAGGAAGCCCGCGCAAACATCCGAGAGGCCATTGAACTCTATTTGGAAAAGGGACGAAATGGGGACAGGAAGCTGTGAAGTAAACCGGGGACATTGACCAATTACCCCGTTTCTTTGGGCCGGCGGCGGATTCGCGCAGCCTCCGATGAGCACACAGGGAAAAAGGGGACAAAAAGGGGACAGACGCTGGAGTGCGCCCCCAAAGTGAGACGCGGAAATCAGGGACAGTTCTACACTGAAT
>CAZFOP010000128.1:0-9150 GCA_964520085.1 uncultured Solibacteraceae bacterium
GATCCCTGTAACGCCGCGCGCCTACAGTTTCGCCGGCACCTGGTCCATCACCCACTCGGTATCGAGCGCCGTGACGCCGCTCGATCGCGGTGACCGGCGCTCCAACACCGCGCTGACAAAATCCTCGACACACGGGTAGTGCAGGTTGGCGGCCGCCGGCACTTCCTCGGCGCCCCCGGGATACACCAGCGCGGGCGAGTTCAGCGGCGTCAGATCCATCTCGCCTTCGGTGCCGCGTATTCGGAACTCGTCGCGCGCCACTTGCGAATGCCAGCGCACATCCACCATTCCGCGCAGGCCTGAATCGTGCTCGATCAGGAGTGAGGCATTGTCTTCCACCGCGATGGGGTGCACCAGCGTGGACCTGTATCCGGTGGCCCGCACCGGTCGGCCAAACAGGTAATTCATCAGGTCGATGCGGTGGCAGGCGATATCGTACAGCGGTCCGCCGCCTGCCTTCGCCGGGTCGAGCAGCCAGGCCCGTGCAGCACCCGCCGGGTAGAACCAATCGTGCGACGTGGCCTCGGCGAAAACCGGACGCCCAATCGCTCCGGCTGCCAGCAGTTCGCGCGCACGCTCCACCTTCGGATACATGCGCCGGTAATAAGCGATGCCCAGCGTCCGGCCGGTTTCTTCGGCGGCTTGCTGCATGGTCATGGCTTGCCGGTAGTCCATTGCCATCGGCTTCTCGCACATCGCGTGCCTGCCGGCGCGCAGGGCGGCAATGGTCTGTGCGGCGTGAAGAAAAACCGGTGTCGCGATATAGACCGCTTCGGCCGCGCAGCCTGCCAGGGCATCCTCCAGGTTCTCCCACGTGGGGACGCCATAGGGCGCGGCCTTGGCCGGGTCGCGCGTCACTATGCCAGCCAGCCGGCTGCGCGGTTCGGCGAGAATCGCGGGCAGAACCCGCTTAGTCGAAATATCGCCGATTCCCACCACCAGCCACGGGAGCACCATACGCTCCATAATACCCGCACGTTCGGTGGTGGGGATGCTTCAGCTTGCCCTTATCCGGCCAGCCGGCACACTTCGCAACTTGGAGGCGCTGGCCCCTCGCCGCTCAAGCCGCGCGGCGTTTGTGCACGCGCAACGGAGCGTCCGGCGTCAAGCCGAGCGCCGCACGCACGGCCTCCCGCAGACGATCCGTCCACCGCTCCGGTTCCGGCTCGGCGGCCGGCAGCACTTCCCGCGGTGCGAATGCGGTGCGATAGTACCTGAGCAACGCACCATCGGCATCGTCTACCGCCCGCGCGTATTGCCGAATGTAGCTTTCGGTGTAAACTCCGCCCGGCAGTTTCTGAAATGCGCCGCGCTCGATGGCTTCCAGAAAACGCAACTGGATCTTGGTGGCTATCGCAATCTGGACTAGCGATATTCCCATGGCCTCTCGGCGCTCCATCAGGTCCTGTGGCAGTTCGATCCCACCCGATGTCATGCCCGGCGTACTGCAATTTCGTTGCAAAAGCGGGCCGCGCTTGTAATAGAGGAGGTTATCGACCGCTCGTGTTCGCCAGGCGCACTTGTTACGTGGAAGTTTTTATACGTGCCGAATTTCGCATGTAATTTTTGGGTTCTTGATGGACAACAAGCTGTTAGTTACTTGAGCTAACTCGCCGAAGAAGGTGCGGCCTGCGTTTCCACCTGCCAACGCCGGGAGAAGCCAGCCCTTGATCAGATCTGGCCGAGACCACTGGCAGAGAAACGCCCTTACGGTTCGATCACAATCTGCACGCGGTTGCTCTCCTGGCCGTCGGCGCTGAGGTGCAGCTCGGCTGTGCCGGCGTTGGTGAGCGCGGGGAGTTGCGCTTCCACCACGTAAAAACCGATGTACCCCGGCGCCAGCGTGGCACGCGTTACTTGTAGCGGCGCACCATCGAGAAAGACTTTCATCGAGGCAACCACCGCCGGCGGATCTTCGAGCGGCGCCTGCACTCCGGCCGGCCAGTTGGGCAGAACCTTGCCCAAGCCGGTGGCGAGGATCTTCACTCGTCCGTTCGAGTGAGCCGGATTGCGTCCATCGAGCGGCAGGTCGCTGTCGGCATCGAAGAGCGCAGCGGCCCCATCGTGCGAAACCAGGATCGCCGGCGAAACCGGCTGCACAACGAGTGGAATGGTGAAGCTGCCGGCCGCGGTATCGAGCGCCAGCCCCACGCTCGGGCCGACCGCTTCGAACGGAACCTGCACCTGCGATTCGCCTTCCGCCGCGGCCAGCACAGGGAATTCCAGGTTGGCTCCGGTGGCGCGATTTACCTGCGCGCCAACCACGCTCAGCAGCGAACCGGGCGCCGCCGCGCGCGTGCTGAAATCGGCCGCATTGACGATGCGCGGCGCGCGCGCGCGATGCGGCGCCGCCGTGGCGTACACACCATACCCGTCGATCGCGGCGTAAAGCTGCACGCCCGCCGCATCCAGGCGCACGTCATAGGCAGGCGCCACCGGCAGCCGCGCCGACAGGTTCACCCAATTCACCGGATTGGCGCTCGCGTTCTCCAGATCCGCCAACCCGTAAAACACGCCCGCATCGGTTGCCACATAGATCGCTCCCGCCGCGCGGTCCGCGGTGACTGCGTGGGCCGGCCGGTTAGGCAGATTGAAATCGAGCGCGTCCCAAAAACCGCCGCTGTTGGTGGTGCGCAGCACGTGCGGCCCGGCGCCAGCCAGCGCCGCCAGCGCCACGCGCGGTTCGGCGGCGTCGGCGAAAATGCGTTCCACGGGTCCGCCGCCCGCCGTCCACGCCGGGGCAGGGAAGGTGCGGCCGCCATCCACCGAAACCCATATGCGGCCGTCCGCCGATCCCGCGTAAACCGTGCCGCCCGCCTGCGCCACCGCCGTGATCTCAGTCTGGAGCCGGTTGGAATACAACTCTTCGCGCAAGGAGTCGGCCGGATTCGCCTCCACCGGTTGCCAAAGCGAACCGCCCGGCGGCAACTCCAGTGTGCCGAGACTTTCTACTTCGACAATCGTCCCCGACGTTCCGGTGACTGTCGAAACGATCCGGCGTACCGGAAGATTGGGCAACCCCTGGTTCAGCGCCAGCCAGGAAAGCCCGCCATCGAGCGAACGCCATACGCCAAAATCGTTGGAAGCTACCAACTGATTGGCGTCGGCCGGCGAAACGGCGACACTGTTCACGCCATCCCCAATCACCGAGCGGGCCCCGTATGCGGTCAGGTTGTCCCACGAATGGCCGCCGTCCTCGGAGCGGTAGAGTTGCCTGCCCAACCCGAAAATTACATTTGGGTTGGACGACGAAGCGACAACTCGCGCGGAAGCTTCCGGCAGGCGTGCCGCACTGGCTGCCCGGGTGGACGCTGGCTCGGCTGCGCCGGTTGCCGGAGTCCAGGTTTCAAAGTCGGCCGTCGCGAACACCACGCCCGAAGCGGAGCGGGCATAAAGCACCCCGCCGCCAGGCGACAACCAAACCTGCGCGACTGGGCCGGTAGCCGGGCCGGCCAGTTGCAAATCGGCCGCGGCACTCCCTACCTTTCGCCACGCTGGCGCCGCTTGGGCGAATGCCACCGCGCCGGAGAGCAACACGGCGGCGGCGAAACAAATTGAAACGCGGAGTGTTTCTTTATGACACACAGCCGATCCCATTTTAGCTCAACTCCCGATCGGGCAGGATTATCAAATGGCTGATATCACTCGATTTATGAAGCCAGCTTACTTGCGGCACTATATGTGCACTGCAAGTTTAGTGCTAGACTTGAGGAGAAATTATCAGGGGCGCTGGTTTAGAGTTTCGTGTCCCGAAATTTGATATGGCCCGGCGCTGGATGCACATGCGGTATCGGTCTACGCTGCTGCTGGCGGCTACGGTCGTTGTGTCGCTGGCATCTCTCCATGCTCAGGACGAGAATGCGGCGACAGTCCTCGTGCAGGTGAACCAGGTCTCCGTGCTCGACAACTCCGGATATGTGAAGCCGCTTTCCGTCGGCGACCGGCTGCGCCAGCACGAGACCGTGATCACCGGTCCGGATGGTTACGCACGCTTCCAACTCTCCGATGGCAGCATCTTCGAGGTGTATTCGAACTCGAAGGTTGTGTTCCGCGAAACGCCTGGCCTCACCGACCTGCTGGACCTGTTTATCGGACGCGTCAAGGTTTTCATCGAGCACTCCAAGGGGCCGAATCCGAAGGATGTCAAGACGCCCACGGCGGTGATCTCCGTCCGCGGCACTGTGTTTGACGTGGTCGTGCAGGATGCGGACGGGACCACCTTCGTCACTCTGGATGACGGCGTGGTCGACGTGCGCAACCTCACGGCGCCCGGCCCGTCGGTGCTCCTTAGGCCCGGCGAGTCCATCTTGATCGAACCGAACAAACCGTTGATGCCGCTGCAGATCAACCAGCACGCCGCGATGCGTCTGGTGCTGAAAGCCGCCGAGCAAGCCGTGATGCAGGTGTTGCTGGGTGGGCGCGGCGGTGTGGGTGTTGGTTCTGTCGGCGGCGTCGGCGCGCAAGGCGACAAGGGCCCGCCCGGCGGCAGGACAGGCACCGGCACTGGCACCGGCGGCGCTCCCGCTCCACCCCCGCCGGCACCCGGCCACTAAACTCGCCATTCGCATAGTTGGATCTGCCATTGTGGCGCAGACTGTCAAGTCTGCTGTGTCGAGATTCCTCTCGACATTTCTTGGCCGCGCGAATCCGAGGGGTACGCCACCGGTCCGGCCCGCAGATCGACCATTCCCGCATTCCGCGTAGACGCGGCGGCGTAGAAGAAAAGCCGAGATGACTCTCGGCTCAGCACGCAGAACTGCGTGCGCCACTTAAGGCGCCCCACATCTGCCTGTGCCGTCCCGTGCCAGAATAGACTCACAGCGAAGGAGATCGAATGACGAAACGTTGTGCAGCTTGTTGCATCGCGGGTGCGCTCATGCCTTGGTTGCTGGTGGCGCAGATTCACGCCGCAGTTTTCGACGTGAAGAGTTATGGCGCCAAGGGCGATGGCAAGGTGCTCGATTCGCCGGCCATCAACCAGGCGATTGAAGCCGCGTCGGCGGCGGGTGGCGGCACGGTCCATTTCCCGGCGGGAACTTACGTGACCGGCTCGATTCGCCTGCGCAGCAATCTCACGCTGCAATTCGATTCAGGCACCACGCTCGAAGCATCGGCCGATCCGGCGGCGTACGACGCGCCCGAACCAAACCAGTGGGACAAGTTTCAGGATTTCGGCCACAGCCATTTTCACAACAGCCTCATCTGGGGTGAAGGGCTGGAGAACGTCACCATTCAGGGCCCCGGCCTGTTCGATGGTAAGGCACTTGCGCGCGAACGCGGCGATACGGCCGACAAAGCCATCGCCTTGAAGCTTTGCCGCAAGGTGACGCTGCGCGATTTTTCGATTCTCAACGGCGGCCACTTCGGCATTCTGGCCACCGGGGTCGACAACCTGACCATCGACAACCTAACGATTGACACCAACCGCGACGGCATCGACGTGGATTCCTGCCGCAACGTGCGCCTCTCCAATTTGAGCGTCAACACGCCGAACGACGATGCCATCGTGCTCAAGGGCACCCATGCGCTCGGCTTTCCGCGCGCCACCGAGAACGTGACCATCGTCAACTGCCTGGTCAGCGGGTACGACATCGGATCGCTGCTCGATGGCACGTACAAGCGCACCATCACGCACGCCCCCGACCGCGACGGCCCCACGGGGCGCGTCAAGATCGGCACCGAATCGGAGGGCGATTTCCGCAACATCGCCATTTCCAACGTGGTCTTCGACCGCTCGCGCGGCTTGGCTCTCGAATCCGTCGACGGCGCGCACATCGAAGACATCGCGATATCGAATATCACCATGCGCGAAGTTTCCAACGCTCCGATTTTCCTGCGGCTCGGCAGCCGTATGCGGGCTCCCGAAGGAACCGCGGTCGGTTCGCTGCGGCGGGTGAGCATCAGCAACGTGGTGGCGTACGACGCCGACCCGCGCTACGGTTCCATCATCAGCGGCATTCCCGGCCACGACGTGGAAGATGTGAAGCTGAGCGATATCCGCATTCTTTACCGCGGTGGCCTCACGCTGGACCAAGTCGCGCAGCAGCCGGCTGGTCTGGTGAATACGTTCTTCTTCCGCGCTACCGGAGGCGTGCCGCCGCGCGAGCCCTACGCCACGCCGGAGCGGGAGAAAGAATATCCCGAGCCTTCCATGTTCGGTCTGTTGCCCGCCTATGGCTTCTTTCTACGCCACGCCAGCGGAATCGAGTTCAACAATGTGGAAGTGGGCTTCATGCAGGAAGACCGCCGGCCGGCATTCGTGCTCGATACGGTGAAGGGAATTGACCTCAATCACGTAAAAGCGCAGAAAGCCTCCGGCGTTCCCACGATTGTGCTGCGAAACGCCGAGGACATCACGGTACACCGTTCGAGGCCAGTGCCGGACATGCACGTGGACAAGGCCGATCAAAAAGAGATGTGATGCAGCGAGGGATCGCCGTCCGGCTGGCGTGTTATATTAGAATATAACTTGAAAGATCGCCATGCACACCACAAACCTGCGCAAAGTCGGCGGCTCCGTCATGCTGGCCGTGCCACCTGCCATTTTGGATCTCCTGCATCTTGAGGCGGGCGCGACGGTAGGCCTCGCCGTGGACCGGGGGCGCCTGGTAGTCCGGCCGCAGACCAAACCGAAATACACGCTCGATGAGTTGCTGGCGCAGTGCGACGCACGTGCTCCGCTCACCAGGAAGGATCGCGCGTGGCTCGATCTAGCCCCGCTGGGCCGGGAGCTGTGAAACGCGGCGACATCTATCTCGTCTCGCTCGATCCAACCGCGGGACATGAGCAGCAGGGCACGCGGCCCGTGCTTGTGGTCTCTCCGGATCGTTTCAATGCACTGACGCGGGTGCCGATCGTGGTCCCGATAACCTCGGGCGGTTCCTTTGCCCGCACGGCTGGGTATGCGGTCTCGCTCGCTGGCACCGGGACGCGCACCTCCGGCGTCATCCGTTGCGACCAGCCAAGCCCCCTCGATCTGGCCGCACGCAATGGCCGCAAACTGGAAAGCGTGCCCCAGAACATTCTCGATGATGTGCTGGCCAGACTCGCCACACTCTTCGCGTGAAGCAGGATAGCGGGCTGGAAAAGTGCGGGTGACAAAGAGGGCCAAATTGCCGACTTCGCTGTCGGAACTGTGCGACGGGTCTTCACGTAGTCTCTTGTATTAGAGAATCCTAGTCAACATCTTTGAGGTCGGGGTAGTGTCCTAATCTGGATTTGGGTCCCGGCTTTGGCGTTTGGGTCGCCGCTATCTCACTACATCATTGCCCCAGCCAAAGTTTGGAGTGAGGCCCATCCACTCGACTGGAACCGTAATACTGCCGATTCCCTTGAGAGACTTAGTTGGGGCAGCGGTAGCCTCTCCGGTCCTGCGGTCAAATCGAACATTATAAATAACTGCGTTGATATCTTTCACCTTAGGATAAAGACGATAAGTGAACCCCGTGTAGTACGGAATTTCTGAAGTGAACGATTTGTATTGTACGCATCCGATCACAGAGGAAGGCATAGAGTAAATGATCTCTTCTTGAGATGGAGGCGGCCCATTTTTGTCCAAACGGAGAGACTCGGTATAGCCGGTTCCGGCTGGTTTCCGCTCGACAAGCGTCCATGGCCTGAGATTGGTTTGAATGCTGCGGGTTTCATCTTTCCCCAGCGTATCAGTGGGAAACAGAACTTGGCCATACTTGTCACCTTGTTCAGTAGAGACGAAGCTCAATGCGCACAATCTTTCCAACTCGTGATGTTGGCTCCCTTCCGCCCCGAGTTCAACCATGAGCGCGACTTCCCTAGCGGGAGTTTTGCCAATGTTTTGAGCTGTAACATGAACCATCGTGGTCGCTTCGCCCTTCATGTTGAGGGTTATTGGACCTGCAAGAGATATCTCGGAAATTGCAATCCAGGGACGTGCCGAGGTTTCCGTCTGTTGCTGAATCGCTCTGGCGCTATCCTGTGCCGCTCTTGCTTGGCGGTTGGCGGCTTCGATCTGTTGGGAAAGGGACGCACTATTGGCGGCAGAATCGCTCTTCGCTTGCGTCAACTGTCCCTGAGCAGCACGAGCCTGCCTTTGGATTTCGGGAGTTTGCTTTTCGATCTCCCTGAGCGTTTTGTTCATGGCGGACAATTGGCCGAGGTAGATGATAATGGCAACAATCCCAACGGCAGCCAAGACGGCGTTAACCCCCAATTGCAGCCACTCAATAGTTCTGGTTCCTTTATCGGACTCTATAGTATGATCGATAAGCCCCTTATTTTCTTTATCGGTATTTTCAGCATCGCCCATGGATGTCACCTTTTGGGAATTATTTAGTGTACCCCGCAAGCAGACCGCTTCGGAAAGGATTCGCAAGGCATTGTCTACCGCTATCGGAGGATAAGCCTATGGATTTCAAATTAGGACACTACCGAAGTCGGCTCGCCATGTAGATGCCGCGATGTGCCGCTCCAGCCTCGTCTCTGAGGGCCTGCCAGTCTTTGTCGTCTAAGACGCATAGCATACCGCGGTCAGGGAGCCGATTCGATAGGTAATCCATACAGCTTTTGCCGTCTCCTCGCACTGCTTCTTGACGACAGCGTTTGATGATCTGACTCTTACTGTGGGATACATCGTTTTATCTGTCCGATTGTAGTGCCGCCTCGTGGATAGCGGTTCCGTGAAAACTTGTGGCGATGGCCGGAACAGGCAGCGCGCCCTACCGCAACAGCGCTTCCGCCCCCCGTTGGAGGAGCGCCGCTGCGGCTGCGCCGGCCAGCGCGGAAACCGATGCCGCGGCGGCGCCCTTGCGCTTCCACTCTTCATGTACTGCGTGATAGCCCAGGTACACCAGCCAGCCGGCGGTGAGGCCCAGCGGATAGATGGTCCACAGGCTGCCCAGGTGCGGCGCGAGCGCCAGCGCCAGCGCACCGCCGGCGAGCGTGGCGCCTTCCGCGAGCAGACACCAGAGCAGAGCGACCGTGCGCGATGGCACCGCCGCGCGCATCACACCGCCCAGCGCGATGCCCTCCGGCAGCTTGTGCAACGCGATGGCGACCGGCACGGCGACGCGCAGACCGAGCGGCGCCGCATGCTGCACCACGGCCACGCTCCAGCCATCGAGAAAACTGTGGAGCGCCGCGGCGGCGATCAGCGGCGCGGCGAATCCGTGTAAT
>CAZFOP010000129.1:0-9116 GCA_964520085.1 uncultured Solibacteraceae bacterium
ACAGCCGCACCAAGCTCACCGCGGGCTACGCCATTTTGCGCGATCCGAGCAACCTGGCGCTGTTCTCGCAACCTCTCGATCAGCAGCCGGTCACCACGCCGTATAACTCGTCTGGAATGGCGCTGGCGCCGCTGGTCACCACGTTCCTGCCCGGCCGCGACCTCACGTTCCCGCGTTATGGCCAGTGGAGCGCCGGTGCGGCGCGCGACCTGGGGCGCCACATTTTGGCAAGCGCCGAGTGGATGCGCAAGCGCGGCTCCGATGGCTTCGCTTACGTTCAAGCCGGCCCGCCCAGCCCGGTAAACTTCGATCTGGTGAGTCTGGCCGGGGGATACGGCGGCGACTACTACCTATCCAACTTGCGGCGCGACCGCTACGATGAGGTGACGCTCACCGTGCGGCAGTCGTTCGGCGAGCAGTTTGGCTGGATGACGAGTTACACACGGTCGCGCGCCGTCTCGAATGCGGTGCTCTCCACCACCACCGACGAACCGTTGCAGGTGACGGGCGAATTCGCCCCCATGCCGTGGGACGCGCCGAACCGTTTGCTCGGGTGGGGTTACTTTCCCATACACGGTCCGAACTGGGCGCTGGCCATACTGGCGGACTACCGCACCGGATTGCCCTATTCCTTCACCACAGACTCGGGAGTGCTGGTGGGGCCGGTAAACGCGCAACGGTACCCGGATACGTTCGACCTCAACGTCCATGTCGAGCGGCGGTTTGTTTTCCGCGGCTACCGTTTGGGATTGCGGCTCGGCTGCAACAACATTACCGGACATCGGAATTATACGGCCGTAAACAACGTGGAGGGAGCGCCGAACTTCGAGCAGTTTTACGGCGCCGAAGGGCGGCGCGTAGTGGTGCGAATCCGTATGTTCGGCCGCGTTAAGAGACCGTAGTAGCCGGGCGGGCCGTGGTTTCCCGTGAACTACCGGCAGCGGCGGACAGGCGACAAAACCCAATCGCCTGTCCTGCCGCCGCGTCCCCTCAATCCTTCATTCTGTTCGCGACGCCGGCCTTCTTGAGCTCCGCCTCGAACATGGCACTGACCGTGGGATCTTCGTCTTCGTACTCGATCAGGTTGCCGCCCTTCCTGGTGCTTGTCTTGCCCAACCGGTGGGTGCGGCCACCGCCGCCCAAGGCGCGCATGTACCATTTGCCGTCGCCGCCCCAATTCGCGGCCAGATAGCGGGCCGGATCGCCGCCGGTATTGAAGTGCTGATGGAACCAACCATCGGGCGGAACGAAGATGGTGCCTTCGGTAAACTCGATGCGCACATGCTCCGTCGCGCCGGAGTACTGAATGGCTCCTTTCCACAGCAGCGTGTAGCCACGTCCGTTCAGCATCACTACATGAGATCCGGGACCATGCCGGTGCGCCTTCTTGTATGTGCCCACCTCGAACTCGGAGATGTGGGCCTGCATGGTGTTATCGGCCAGTTGGAGCTCGATCCGCGAGTTCGCCTTGCCGCGCTCCGCGCTGTGGAACAGGCCGAGCGACCGCGCGTCCGGGATGTAGGCGCTTTCCCACGTGTCTACCCCGCCCTTCTGTTCACTCTCGGCCGGGTTGGTATCTTTGTGATGAATGTGTTCGGGACCGGAGCCAAAGGCGTCTGGATCGCCGTTATAGCGGTCGCGGAATACGTAGTCGTTGTTGAAGACGAAGTCCACGTTGTGGAATAGATCGATCACCACCGGCGCGTTGCTGATGGCCAACAACCGGACAGGCACGGAGCCGCGGTTTCTGTGCTGGCGCCAGGTGTTGAGCGGCGGGCCGATCACCGCGCCCGGCTGCCACTTCACGGTCTGCCTGGGCCCGCCTGGCATCCATATATCGGTTTCACCCTCGCCACTGACGACATAGACGACTTCTTCGAACAAGTACCTCTGCGGGTTGGTCTGACCGCCCGGCGGAATCTCACACAGATAGCCGTCGTTGACGCCCTCGCCGCCAATCAGGTCGATGTACGCGCCCTGCACGCCCATGCGTTTCCAGGGCTGGACCGCTGCGTTCCGAATATCCGGAAGGCTGTAGCCCGAATACACCTGGATGCCTTCGGCCTTGCGCCATTCCTCGTATGGATTCAGATTGGTCTGATTATACTCGCGGGATTTCACCGGGCCGTTGGCCTGCTGAATCCGCTCCGCTCGCAGAATCCGCCCAGTGGCCGCCGCACTCACGCCCGCCACCGCGGCATAGTCGACAAAATCCCTGCGAGAAATCCTGCCCGCTAAAAATTCTTTCGCCCAATTCTTCTTCATTTCCGATACTGGCCTCCGGGTGCGGATTACTTCGAAACAGCGGAGCGCCTTTCCAGCCGGCGCGTCCGCCAGCCAAGCACGCGCCGCGTGGCGGCGCCCACGCCGGAAGGACAGGCGCAAGACCGATCCAGCCGTCGTGCCTGTCGATACTACCAGCCGAGCTTCAGAGCGAACTGCAACTGCCGGGAAGTGGTCAAGGTGGAAGTAATGACCCCGGCGCTGGACGAATAGCATGACGGAGAAACCACCCCGCTGCTGGACGGGACGCAGGCCGCCGCGGAAGTGAACGTAGTGATCACCGGCCATCCGAAATTCGTGTGATTGAGGGCGTTGAAGATTTCGGCGCGGAACTGAAGCGTCGTACGCTCACCAAAACGGAAGGTCTTAAACATGGAGCCATCGACGTTCACCAGGCCCGGAGCCGTGAGAATGTCTCTGCCTGCATCGCCAAACGTACCGGCTGCCGGGAGCGTGAAGGCCGCGGGATTATACCACTGGTTTGGGTTGCCCTCAACGATGGAGCCATGGAAACTCGGATTCAGGGACACGCGGTCCGGGTTTCGCGTATCTCCGTCGCCGGACTGATTGAATCCGACCAGCGGCGTGAAGGGGAAGCCGGTCTGAGCGGTGATGATCGAGTTGACTTGCCATCCGCCCAGAATCGCATTTGCCACGCCTTTGGCATGGCCGAGAAGAGGCTTGCCTTTTCCAACCGGCAGTGCCCAGCCGAAGTTCCCAGCGACGCGGCTCGAAATGTTGAAGTTCGACGGTCCGTAATCGAGGCGCGGATCGAAAGGATCCAGGTAGGTGGTCGTTCCACCCAGACCCGCATTGTTCAAGAAGGACGAGGAGTGGTTGTCGAGACTCTTCGAGTATGTGTAATTAGCCCGGAACTGCACGCCGTGACTGAATCGGTGCGTCACATCGACCTGCAGGGCATTGTAATTGCTGATGCCGTTCGATTCCTCATAGCGGGCATTCGACAGGTTGGGGTTCATTCTGGGCGCCTTGGGCAAGAAGTAAGCCGCACCATTGACGATGCTGGGGTAGGCGGTGTTGGCATCGGCGGTAGCCAGCAGGTGGTAGCCGCGCTCTCCCACGTAACCGACCGAGAAGAGGGTGTTGGCGGCGAGGGATTGGTCCACGCGGAGGTTGTACTCGAAAACGGCCGGCGATTGCAGATTCGGCTGGACGCCGGTTGGCCCGATCTTGGATCCCGGAAGGGTCTCGTTCGGCGAGATCAGAAGAGGGAAAGTCGCCGGTGTCACGGTCACGCGAGAATCGTAGATGCCGATGGGAATGGAGTCGCAACAATCGCCCATATAATCCAACTGCTCATAGTAGAGGCCGTAGACGGCGTGGATCGCAGTGTGCTGGTTGGCGAAGGGCGCCCATGCGATACCGGCGCGCGGTCCGATGAGAAGCTTCGCATTGTTGACGGAATAGACGGACTTTCCGACCACCGGCGTCGTCTCCAGCACTTCGTTGGAGTTCGAAACGAAATTCGCCGCCATGCCCTGCGGTGAATTCCAGCCGTTGTTAAACTCGTCCCGGACGCCCAAGGTGAGAGTCAGATTCGGACGAATCTGGATGGTATCCTCGACATACCACGCTCCGGCAGTCTGACGCCAGCCGATTTCGATTGGGTTCAGTGTCGCCGCCACCTGAGTCGCTTCGCCTAGCATGAAGTTCTGGAGGTTGGAGAAGGTAGCAACCCCATTCCTCTGATCGGCGGCGTTGTCGTTGGATTCGACTTTCTGAAACCATCCGCCAATCTCAAACCGGTGCTTGCCCTTGGTGAAGGAAACCGAGTCGGTAACCGTATACAGGTTGCGGGCAATGTCATCGAATTCCTGCGATCCGTTCGAGCCGGCTCCCGCGATGGCGCCGAGTTGGCCGTTGCCCACCGAGCCGATGTTGATGTTGCCGATCGGCTGGCCGGCGACGAACGACAAGCTGGAATCGCCAACGGGAGGCGCCGAGTTCATCATCCACTTGGCGCGGCTGAACCCAGCCCGGAACACATTGATCAGCGAGGAATTGAATGTATGGGTCTCCTGCAGGCTGGCGATCTGCGAAACTTCGGTGCTGGTCGTAAGCTGCAAACTGGTAGTTCCAGGATTGTGATTAAAGCCGTCGTCGATGGTGTAGACCCCGGACAGAAAGTCGCTGGCGGAGAAGTTATGATCCATCCGCAGGTTCCCGAAGTCTTCGCGGATCATCTGTTCCGGATTGCCGTAATAGTACGCAGCGCCTCCACTTTTCGCAACGCTCCCTCCCAACTCCGGTCCATTGGCAGCGGGCCAAAGCGACATATAGGGCGCGATGCCGGGAGCCAGACCTACGTATGTGAGTCCCGTGCCACTGGACGCGGGCAAGTAGCCGTTCCGCGCGTTGGCATCGGGAACAATGGCGGCGTCGGTGACCGCGAGACGCTGCCGGAAGCCTTCGTAGCTGCCGAAGATGAACGTCTTGTCCTTCTTGACCGGACCTCCGGCGGCGGCGCCAAACTGATTGCGCCTGAAGGGAGGCACACTGGAAACCTGGTCGAAGAAGTTGCGCGCATCGAAAAAGCTGTTTCTGAGGAACTCGAATAGGGTGCCGTGAAACTCGTTGGTTCCGGACATGGTCACCAGGCTGACTTGCGCGCCCGGGCGTTTGCCATATTCGGCGCCGTATCCATTCTCCACGACGTTGAATTCGCGCACGGCGTCCACGCCGAGTAACTGGCCGCTCAAGCCGCCCGGGATCACGTCGGCAGTGGATACGCCGGTGTACTCGATTCCATTGAGGAGGAATAAATTGTAGTCTTCGCGGTTACCGGAGACGGAAAAGGTGTTGCCCAGCCCCGCGCCAGTGCTGGTGGAGGAACGGTTCACGGTTGTGTTGGCCGTCCCCGGATTGAGCGTGATCAGGTTGTCGAAACTGCGCCCGTTCAGCGGGAGGTCCTTGACGGATTGCTCGTCCACCAATCCGGCAATCGACGTGGTAGCCACGTTCACCAAGGGGGCGTCGCCGCCTATCTGGACATCCTCTCTGAGAACGCCCAGTTGCATGGCGATATCGACCACGGCATCCTGCGCGACCGCGAGATCGATGCCGAAACGGACCAAGTTACGGAATCCGCTCTTTTGAACCTTGACGTCGTAGCGGCCCACGGGAAGCGCGCGAGCCTCGTAATAGCCGCGTTCATCGGTGGCTAGGGTGCGAGTAGCGCCGGTTTCCGCGTTCGCCACGATCACCGTCGCATCGGGTATCACGGCCGTGGTCGGATCGTGAACATAGCCTGAAATCGATCCCAACACCTGACCGAACACCGTGGCGGAAAAGAAGACGAGCGAGATCAAAACGAAACCGCCCCGGCTCGTCAGCGCTCGCGCAGCATTTGCAGCAACTCGATATGCTTCCATGATTATCACCTCTTGGTCCCCGAACCATACCTTTCAAATTTGCCTGGCGCGACCGGCGGGGCTTTGCCAATCGCCCGGATGCCCCTTGCCCGCACCGGGCAGGAACGCTGAACCTCGGAACAGATACCCTGTTCCCCTATGCAACCGATGAGATCACGATGTCGCGAAAACGCACGACGAACCCCTCCGCAGCCGTGGCCGGCACGGCAAACCCAATCACCCCGGATTGAACGCGCAACTGATTGAAGCGATTTACGTTCTGCCCCGCGACCGATATGCGGATCTCGCTGCCCCGGCAGACGATCTCCATCTCATTCCACTTCTCCTCCGCCCCAACCAATTTCTTTGACTTTTGAACACTGTCGATCGTACCAGTGGGATTGTCCCGATCCCGATAGTCGATCAGAATCTGGTAACCGCCAGCGGGACCGTAACCGGGACGGTCATCACCCGTATTGCTCCACTTTCGGCGCGGTTCCCGCACATAGATGCCGCTCCGGCCGCCGTTCGATATATTGAACAGGAGGGCCATCCGGAAGTCCGTGAACACTTCGCGAGTAAATATATATCCAGCGCCAGGCCGGTTCTTGTCGTAGCGCCCGACCAACTCAGCACCTTCCGCGTTCCAACTTCCGCAGCCGACGCTCTGCCACGCGGAGAAGTCGGCGTTGTCAAACAGCGTTTTTTGAGCTCTTGCGGCAACAGATAACCCTGCCAAAATGAAGCACCTTCTGGTTATGACCAGCCTCCTTCATTCATGCCGACCAGCCTGGAACAGTCAGCGTCGTCGCAGCGCTTACTGCCGGATAATCAAGAAGTTCTAGAGGTACTGATAGTCCTGATTAATGTATCAATTATTATCGCAATGAAATGTGATGTCAAGTACAAAATGGAACACTACGTTATAAAACGAAGGCGAATCATACCAAGACATCTATCTATCTGTTACACCGATATTAACGTTTCTGTAACAACTAATAACCAAACCGCAAGGTTGTGTTTCCCTTTATTAAGTTATGTGAGAGTATTCCCCTAGGAAACATACCGGGGCCAAGGTTCAATCGAACCTGGTTTGCTGCGGCGAGTCCCGCATATCCCGTTACGGTGGTACCGACCACGAGCCGAAACCGTAGAACGGTACGACCGGAACCAGTACGAAGAAGCTCCGCACATACCTATTCAGGCGGCGGCGGGCACGTTATACTCGCGTCATCGATATGCTCCGCTGGACAACCGGTTCGACGGAACACACAGAAGGATCGCCCATGATTACGAGAAACGCGTTGCCGATTGCGCTAAGCCTGCTGAGCATTCCGGCCTTGGCCGGATCGGCGGCGATTGGGAATTCACTGATCGCGCGGAACGGTTCCGAGCAAACCCGCCTGACAGCGCAAGGCGCCGTTCAGGACGGCAAGCTCGTTCGCATAACTACGCCCGCCTATCCAGCCGCTGCCAAGCAAGCCCAGGTCTCTGGAGTGGTCACCGTTGTGGCACGAATTGGCAAGGACGGCTCCGTGGTCGAGACCAGCGTTCTCCGCGGTCCCTATCCGCTGCGGCGGGTTGCCGAGGATGCGGTGAAGCAGTGGCAGTATGAGCCGACCCTGCTCAATGGAGAGCCCGTGCAGAGAGTTGCACTGGTGAACCTGAATTTTGTTCTCGGCCGTTACTCGGATTTGATGGAACCCTGAAGCGGCCGCGGTTCACGTGCCCAGGGTGGGAGAAGATCTGCGGGACTGTTGAGGTTGTTTGCAGAGGTGGGACAGACCGTTGACGTTGCGGTAGGCCTGCCCCCAAAGGATGGCATCGTGACCACGAAAGTCGATCCTCCGCCTGAAATCGGGCTTGCCCAGGAATCCTCGCCCCGCCCGCCCACCGGGCAAGCGGGGCAACCGGACAAGCTACTCTTCCTTCGAAACCACGACCGTGATCTCGGCGACAACGTCTTTGTGGAGCTTCACAGGGACCTTGAACTCCCCGAGTAGCTTGATGGGCTCGTCGAGCTGAATCTTGCGGCGATCAATGATGAAGTTCTTGGCGGCCAGTGCGTCGGCCACGTCCTTCGCTGTGACCGAGCCGAATAGCTGGTCCTGTTCGCCGGCCTTCTGCGCGATGGTGACGGTGACACCTGTCAAAAGCTTCGACAGGTCTTCGGCCTCGCTCTTCAGGTGGGCTTCTTTGCGCAGGTGCGCCTGGCGCTCCTGTTCGACGATCTTGCGGTTGGCGTCCGTGGCGGTCACGGCGAGGCGTTTGGGCAGCAGGAAATTGCGGGCATAACCCGGCGCTACTTTCACCAATTCGCCGCGGAGACCCAGTTTTTCGACGTCTTCTCTCAGTATGACTTCCATGCGAGTGTCCTCCTGCCTCTAATTGGCCGCCGCGAAGGGCAGCAGGGCGATGTTACGCGCCTTCTTGATGGCGTCGGTGAGCCGCCGCTGATGCGGGGCGCAGACGCCGGAGATGCGGCGCGGGACGATCTTGCCGCGCTCGGCCACGAAGGCGTGCAGCGTCTTGACGTCCTTATAATTGATGTCGTCCATCTTCTCGACGCAGAAACGGCAAATCTTCTTGCGGCGAAAGTACTGTTTCTTTCCCGAAACGACGGCTTTGTCGCCGCCGGTGGGGCGCTGTCCGGCGCTGCCGGGTCTTCCTTTGAATTCCGCCATGGTTAATTCTCCTTGGGCTGGCCGGGCATGGCCGGCGCCTCTCCGGCGTGAGCCGCGCTCTGCGGTGCACCGGGAACGGTGGCGGGCTGCGCCGGCGCGTTAGCGGCGCGCTTGGCGGCGCGCTTGTCGCGCTGCTTCTTCCGCTTATCCAGCCGCTTCCGCGTTTCGTCGACGCGCACGGTCAGGAACTTGATGACCATGTCGGCGACGCGCAGGCGGCGCTCGAGTTCCTTCACGGTATCCGCCGCGGCGGTGAATTCGAGCAGAACGTAAGTGCCCTCGCGGTACTTATCCACCCGGTAGGCCAGGCGGCGCTTGCCCCATTTCTCTACTTTGTCCACCGTGGCGCCCGCGGCCGTCAACTGAGTTCGCAACTGTTCGACGAACTGGTCGACTTCCTCTTCCGGCGCATCCGGTTTAACGATGAAAAGCTCTTCGTAAATCCTCATGCATCCTCTATGTTTGAGCCTGGGGCGCGACGATTGAACTTCGTCATGGCCTTAACGACGCCTTCGGCAATTATCGAACGAACCGCGTCGGCCGCGTAGCCGACGAACTCGTCCAATTCCTCTTCCTGCGAGCGCCGAACGGGCGCCAGCACAAATTCCGCGCCGCTCCGCAACGGGCGGCCCGGATGAATTCCCAATCGTACCCGTACCAGATCGCCGGTTCCCAGACTCCCGATCACCGAGATCATGCCTTTGTGGCCGGCCGGCGAGCCTTTCGGCTTGATGCGCAGCGACAGCCAGGGCAGATCCAGTTCGTCGTGAACCACCAC
>CAZFOP010000130.1:0-9034 GCA_964520085.1 uncultured Solibacteraceae bacterium
CCGCCGTCTGGGTGAGCTTCCCCTGCCCTGGCTTCCGCTTTACCGCGCCTCTTGTCTTGGATATCTTCCGCCCCGCCCGTGCGATGGGGCCGCGCAATCGCGAGTGCCGCATCGCCACCGGCCGATTGTCGAGCCCGTGCACACCGACAATAATGTCTTTCATATCCTTCGGAATGAATATGGATCCCGTGCGTCCGCGGTATGGCGCCGCGCCGCGCTTTGTGTAGTTGCGCAGCTCCACGCCGAATGCTTCGCTCAGATTGCCCACCGAACCCTTCAGCCGGATGCTCCGCTGCCCGGCGTTCTCCGCCGATACCACCAAACCGTGATCGCACGCGAACGCCTCCACCTTCGCGAAGTCCGCTGGATCCGCCCCGTACTTCTCGGCGAACTGTTCGCGGCTCAGCGTCCGGCGCGCGGCCGGTTTTTGCGCACCCAACTCCATCAGCGCTTCCGGCGACACCTGCGCGCGCCCGCGGATACGAACCGTCACCTCGATCAGCTCGGCTGCGTCCACGAGCTTACCCGCCTTCGCACCCGCCATTGCCCTACGCTCGCTGCCAGCCAGCCTAATGAGTGACTTTGCCGCCATCCGGTTACCTCCTCACTGATGCAGTCAATTCTACACTACGCCGCGCTTAGCGCATTTCTCACACTTCAGCCCGCCACCGTGGCGCAGGCTGTCAAACCTGCTGTGTCGAGAGTCATCGCGACATTTTTGGATACGCGCAAGATAGCGGCGGTAGACCACCCGGAGTCTCGTACATATGCCGGGATCCGCGCGTAGCCACCTCCCTAAGCGGAGCCGCGACCAAAGGGAGCGGTCGCGGCAAATAAAACTCGGCAATTCCTCACAGAAACTACACCTGCATCAGCCGAATGTTACCTATATTGCATGCTCGGAATCGCCGCCGGCTTGGCGCGCCTGCCACGCCAGAGGCGGAGGATTTCGTGGATCGCGTCGCCGATCGTAATGACAACGACCATTATTAGGATGATCCGGATGCTGCCGTTGACTGACGTCGCAGAGTTGGCCAGATCCCTGGCACTGAGACTCCAACCGGCGAACTCGACCGGGTTGCCGGCCTTGAGCACAGCAGCCACCAGGAGCAGCAAGCCGGTATCGATTCCGATCCGCACACCCGAGCGGACGCGCGTCCAGCGAGGGTATAGAGAACTCAGCAAGTCGAAGAACGCGCTCGTCAGGGTCAGCCCGAGAACCGGCCAGTAAATCAGCTTCCAGACCGGACCCAGGATAATGCGCGATCCGCCCGGAAAACCCGAGAACTCGCTGCGGCGCCACATCAAATATGCCCAGAAGGCCGCGGCCGCGACACCGAAGATAGATCCTGCCAGGTGCTTCCATCGCGTCATCGCGTCCTGCGTGCCCGGTACGCGAGGCAGCTTGCGCGGATTCCAACTGTCGGCGTGTTGGAACTTCACCTGGTAGCGATCGAGCAACGCGAAAACTGTCGTGACCATGCCCACCGTCATGAACGCGGCACGCCAGTATTCGACACAGCAGCGTAGCAGCAGCTCTCCGGGCCGGGCGACAGCCAATACCGGACCCAGGAATACGAACGCGAACAACGGAACGTACACCCACAGCAGAACGATCTTGAGTACCAACCAGTAAACCGGGAGCATCGCCGGATTCATCAACCGCCGCTCTGGAAGGTAGCCGCCGGCAACCTTCGCCGGGCTGCCCCGCTTCTTCAGCAGGGCGACCAAATCGTCTTCACCCAACGTGTGTCCGAGTGCCGCCTCGCGCTCTTCCACCTGCGACTGTAAGTCCTCGCCGATCTCGGCGACGATATCGGCTTGCTGCGCCTCCGGCAGCAAGAACCTCACGGCGTGCATGTAACGTTCGAGAAGGTCGGAGTTGGTTATGGGCATGGCTATCTTTCCTCCTTGTCTTGGCTGGCGGATCGAGGAGCCGCTGCGAGGCTCCGGCCGCCCAAAATCCGTTCCAGGGCCGAAGTCATCTTGCGCCACTCCGCCAGCAGGTTGGGCAGCACTTCTTCTCCGAGCGGAGACAAACGGTAGAAGCGCTTGTTTCGTTTTTCCTCTTCCCGCCACTGGCTGACCAATAGGCCTTGGCTCTCCAGCCGGCGCAGCAGCGGGTAAAGTGTGTTTTCGTCGATCGCCAGGCCGTGATCTTCCAGGGCCTTGCGAAGCACGTAGC
Organism: uncultured Solibacteraceae bacterium; assembly: GCA_964520085.1. GTDB lineage: Bacteria > Acidobacteriota > Terriglobia > Bryobacterales > Bryobacteraceae > Bog-375. The sequence goes on from CAZFOP010000130.1 coordinate 2,186, forward strand.
CGTAATGTTCGGTATAAAGCTGGGCCAGCACGGCCACCACCAGGCATCCGCGCCGGAGTTCCAAACGGAGGTTGTCGAAGATGTCGGAACTAGCTGCATTAGTGTGCATCACATGCTGTCCTATGCACACTGTACAATACACAGTGTACAGTGTCAAGTATTTAATTGCCGCCGCTCCACCAAAGCCAATCACACTCAGACAATATATATAACTAACGTATTCTAAACGACTTTCTGGTCGACAAACCGAATCGCGGCATCTCCACACACACCACCGCGGAGATAATCGGACCGGAGGTGGGCAAGAATGTGGCTATTCCGGAAAACGGTATCCCGTGGGCCTGATCGGGCCCACGAAAACTCCGCAAGTGCTTCATTCTGGCGGCACGGCCTCACAGAATGGGAACAATCGTTCCCACGAAGGTAGTTGGGCGTGTCCCCGACCTGCCAAAACGGCAAGCCAGGCGGGCGCAAGCCCTGCCGGTGCCGGTCGCACACACCGCTGCTGTGGATTTAGGTCGCGCCTCCCGCGGCCGGACACAGGCCGTGGAAGAACGGGCAGCGGTGGCAGTGGTCGCCTTCGTTCAAGGCGAACTGCAAGCTATCTTGCGCTTTCTGAAACTCGCGCACGATTTCATTGGGCGATTCGATCAACGAGGGCGCCAGGTCGATCTCCACCGGCACGTTAGGCGAGAGGAAATAAAGGTAGGCGCGATCCGCGGCGCGTCCCGCCAATTGCTCCACCGCCATCGCATACAGCCGAAGCTGCAATGCGTAATCCCGCGCTCTGCGGTGCGCTTCGGCCGGGCTGACGTGGTCGGTCTTGTAGTCCACGATCGCCAGTTCCCCGCCCTCTTCGAACCACAGGTCCACCTTGCCGCGAATCACCAGGCCGTCCACCGCCATCAGAAACTCGAATTCGCGTTCCACGCGGCTCGCGTAGTGAGCGCGCCGCCCGAGAGCGCTGTCGCGGAAGTTGTCCGCCAGCCGCGTCGCTCCCTCGTCCGCGTCCGCAACCGCTTCGCCGGCGAGTAACTGGTGCACCTGCGTACCAAGCTCACTGGCCGGCAGTCTCTCACCCGCGTCGAAATCCGCGCTGCGGCGCGGCCGGCCGTCGAATCCGAGATAGTGCCCCAGATAGTAACGCCGTGGACAGCGCGCAAACTCCGTTAGCTCTGTGACAGTGGCGTTGCCGTCCTGCTGCCCGGTCGCCAGCGGCGCGTCCAGCCATGTGGTGGCACTGTCCATCGTTTCGGAAGCGCGTGCCGCCGGTGCGCTCGACGTTAAATCCGGAGCCCGATCCACCACCAGCAGCCGCAGCTTCCATTTCTCTCCCTCCCGCGTGACATGGTCTATCACGCGCTCGCCCGTTTCCTCCAGCGGCAAATCCAAACTCTCGCACACGCGCTTCGCCCAGTTCTCGGCTTTTCTGTCAGTCCCGGAAAATGTAAGTGCGAGGTGTTGTTCGGCACGGGTCATCGCCACATAGAGCAACCGATTACTTTCTTCCTCCTCGCGTTGCTTGCGTTCCTCGCCGATGGCGTGGTGAAACAGATCGGCCCTGTCCTTTCCACCGGCCGGATTGCGCCAGCGCGCGCCGAGACCGAACCGCGGCGAGAATGCGATCGCCGGCGCGGCGTTGGCGATCCCCTTCTGCAAAGCCCCCACGAATACGATGGGAAACTCCAGCCCCTTGGCGGAATGCACCGTGAGGACCTGGACTGCGTCGGCGGAATCCTCGGCCGGAGCGTCGGGTTCGCGCATGCCGGCCTCGCGCAGCGCGTCGATCTCCGCCACGAACTCGTCGAGCGACACGCGCCCCGCCGCGGCGCGCGCCCGCGCCAGCAGTTTGTCGATGTTGGCGGCGGCGCGTGCGCCGTTCATGGTCCGATAGCCGCAATCGTCGAGTGCGTCCGCCAACAGGCGATCGAAGCTGACGTTCTCGCGCAACAACCGCCAGCGCCGCAATCGCTCGCGGAAATGCAACAGCGCGCCGAAATCGTCAGCGTCGAATTCGGACTCGGTTTCCGCGCCCAGCCGCGCCAGCCCGTCGCTCAAGTTCCCCTCGATCAGGCGCAATGCAAGCAGGGCTTCGTCGGAAACCGCCACCAGCGGCGAGCGCAGCACCGCCGCCAGGCTGATTTCATCGCGCGGGTTGGTGATCGTGCGCAGCAGTTGCACCAGGTCGTTGACCTCGCGCGACTCGTAGAAGCCTTTGCCGCGATTGACCAGGTACGGGACGCCGGCCTCTTCGAGCGCGCGTGTGAATTGCGGAATCACCTCCGTGTTGCGCACCAGCAAGGCGACGTCCTGGTAGGTGAACTCCGGCAAGTCCGCCAGTAACTCGACCACGCGGCGCGCCACCCAACGCGCTTCTATCTCGAGCGCCGACGCTGCATCGTCCGCAGTGGCGCAGATCGCTTCCACCGCGACCTCGCGTGGCGTTGTGAATTCGCGCCGCGCTACCAGAGTTCGCGGCTCGATGCCCGCCGCACCAATCGCGATCTTCTCGACCGCGCGCAGAATCTGCGGCCGGCTGCGAAAGTTATCCTCCAGCCGCACCAGCCTGCTGCCGGCAGCCTCGACTTCGGCGCGGTAGCGTTGGAAGCCAGCCGGCTCCGCATGGCGAAAACCGAAGATCGATTGGTTGACGTCGCCCACCGCGTAGAAGCGGTCCGGTGATCGCACCAGCTCGAGCAGCCGCGCCTGTTGCGGATTAGTGTCCTGGAACTCGTCCATCAGAATGTAATCGAACTGCGCCTTCAGCCGCGCGCGCGCGTCCGCGTGGCGATTCAGAAACGAGACCGCGAACTCCTCCAGGTCGGCGAAATCGAGCTTGCCGGCGCGTTGCTTCCGCTCGCGGTAGATCCGGTCGAACCGGCGCAGAATGTCGAACAGCGTGCGGCGCTCGTGCCGGTACAGCTCAGTGAGGAACGGCCGCGCCAGTTCTTCGGCCTGCTCTTTGAGACTTCTCGCCAACTCGTAAGCCGCGTTGCCTCTCTTGCACTTGTTTAAGTTGATCTTGAACTCAGCCAGCGCGCGCAAGCCTTCGACCGGACCGTGCGCGTTGGCGATGCGCTCGACATTTTCGCGAATACCGGCCAGGTACTCCTGCTGACCGGCGTTCCAGTCCGCGGCGGGATCGGCCGCCAACGCCGCGGCGGTCGCCGCGAAGTCAGCCATCGATCTCTCATCCGGTTCCGCATACCCGGCCAGGTCATCCACTCGTTTGCCAGCCGAGCGCATGGCTTCGTAAGCCGAAAGCAACGCCGCTTCGAAATCGTGCGCGGAGAGGCCGCGAATCAGCGCGCGTAGCGCGGGCCTCTGCTCGGCAAAAAGTTCTTCCACCGCGGCCGCGATGCACTCCCGCTGTAGCGGCACGGCTTCGCTCGCATCGGCCACCGCGAACTCCGGATCGACCGCCGCCAAAACGGCGTTCTCCTTCAGCAGCCGCGAGCAGAATCCATGCACCGTGGATACCCAAGCGCGGTCGAGATCGGCGCGGCGCTCTGGACACGCCTCGGCCAGCTTGGCGCGCATGTTGGCGGCGGCTTTTTCGGTGAAGGTGATGGCGAGGATGCGTTGCGGGCTGGCGCCGGCCTCCACCAGTTGGCGGAAATGCTCCACCAGCACGGTGGTCTTGCCGGAGCCGGGTCCGGCCACCACGCAGGTGTCACGCGGCGGCCCGCTTGCATCGATCGCCGCCCGTTGCGCCGGAGTGAATGGGATTTCCTTCACGCGCCCACCACCGCCGCCACGGGCACGTCGATGCGGCAAATGTCGCGGCACTCGCAGTAGCGGCACGCGTCGCGATCGGCGGGCTCCACTTCGATGCGGCCCGCGCGAATCTCCTCCACCGCGCGCTGCGCCAGCTCCCGCGTGCGACCGAACCAGTTCTCGGGCATCGGTCGCGCCTTCAGCTCGCCCGCGTCGCTCCATCCCACGTATTTCACGCCGCCCTTCAATCCCACGTAAAATACGCCAGCCGGCGTGACGCCGAAGTGCTGCGCGGCGCCCATCAGATAGAGCGGCGCCTGCAGGAGGCGCTCATCGTCCAGCTTGTTTCGCGTGCTCTGCGCATTGGTGTATTTGTAGTCGAAGACGAACGCGCGGCCGTCCGCCGCTTCGTCGAGCCGGTCGATCTTGCCGCGAATCTCCGTGTCCGCGGCGAGAGCGTAGCGGAACTTCTCTTCCGTGCGCGATCGATACTGGCCGCGCGGCCACTTCGTGTCGGCGGCGAAGGCCAGCAGATCGTCCAGCATTTCGTTGCGCAGCCGCTCGGTGTGATAGGCGGTGGGAATGCAATACTTCTCGACCGCGCCCTCGAACACCTCGTCGAACACCTTCGCGATATCGCCGCCCTCGACCCACCAGCGTGCCAGCACCTCATGCACGATGTTTCCTTGCATCAGAAAATCCAACCGCAGATCCGGCCGCGACGGACGGCCTTCGAGCTGGAGAGTGTAGCGGCCGAAATACTGGAAAGCGCACTGCAGATAGCTTTCCAGCGAAGTGGGCGACACACGCTCGGTCTTTCGCGCCAGCGCTTGCAACGAGCCGGCACGCGCCAATGGGCGCGGCTGCCGAAGCGCGCGCGCAAAACGCGGGCGCGGAGCGGCCGCCGGTGCGTCCTCCGCTGGCAAAACGAACTCCTCGAGAAAGCTCGATGGCGGATTCGATTCCACACGCCCGGTGGATGCGGGATAGGAAAGCGTCACCAGCATGGTGGCGCGCGTAATGGCGGAATCGAATAACGCCCGCTCCTCCCGCTCGAAATCGGCCGCCGTGCGCACGCGGATGCCGGCGAAGTTCAGGCGGCGCAGCGCCTCGTCGGGAAAAAACGCGTCCTGTTTTTGCGCCTGCGGGAACTGCCGTTCCACCATCCCGCAGACGAACACGATGGGCAGAACCCATTGCCGGGCTTCGTGCGCGCTCAAAACATGCACCACATTGCGCCGCGCGTCTCCCAACCGCAGCGGCTTGAGGTCCAGCACAGATTCGACGGCGCGCCAGAACGCCTCGATGCCGATTTCGGCGGCCGCATCGAGCGCCAGGGCGGCCTCGTCCAATGCTTCATCGAACGCCCTCAGCGCGCCGGCCTGGCTGCGCCACATCGCCACCAGCTCGCGATCCGCGATATCGGAGGCACCCACCTCCGGATGGAATAGGTTGCGCAGGGTGCGGAAGCGCCGCACCCAGTCTTTGGGCGGCATGACGAAGGAACGCCACTCTTCCAACGCGCCCAGTTCTTCGATCGGCGCCAGCAGTTTCTCGGCCCGAGCCTCGATCGCCACCTCCTTCAGTGCCCCGAGTCCGGACCCGGGCGCCTGCTCACGCACCTTGAAATCGAATCGGTCCATCTCGCTTGAGGCGGCAAACCGCGGCGCCAGGCGCAATACGGCGAGCGTTTCCAGGTGATTCCATCCGTGCAGCATGGCGTCGATGCCTCCGGCCAGGAGTCGCGCGACGGGATGCCGGTCGAGCGGCGCGTCGAAATAGAAGCGAGCCGGAATCCCAAAGCGCTGGAAAGTGGTTCGCAAAACCGGTACGTAGTCTTTCGGCCGCACAATCACACCGATTTCGCGAAACGGCCGGCCGGACGCGGCCTGCACCGCGATGCAGCGGGCAATCTCTTCGGTTTCGCGCTCGACTCTTGCGGCGCGCACCAGGGCCACGGCCGGTGTGGAACGGACGCGCGGCATCTGCCGTTCCGCGAAACCGATGCGCACGAGGCGGGCGCGCAATTCCTCAGCGGCGGTGGAGTCGAGCGTGAGAACGATTTCGGCATGGTGCGCGATCGCGGCCACCAATTCCAGCTCCGGATCCGGCAGCGCGTGAAAGCCATCCAGCCAGATGGCGCGAATGCCCCCCAGCCCTTCCGCGGCAATGCGCGAGGCGGCCGAATGCAGGCAGCGCGCGCGCAGCGCGAGACCGCGCCGCTCGAGTGTGGTCTCGACCTCCTTATATATGGCCAGAAATGGCGCGGCCAGCTCCGTATCGGGAAGGCTGCGATGCAAGCGCTGGCTGTCGCAGCCGGCCGAGGCGAACTCGCCGATCGTATGCGCCAGTGTGGCGCAGAACCCGGCCAAGTGTGCCACCTGCCGGAATTCGGCGCGGTCGATCCGCCGCACCGCTTCTTCGACTGCGAGGTAGACCACCGAATCCGGCGCCTGAACCGCAGGCCGTGCCCACGGGCGAACGAAGTCCGACATCGTCTGAACGGCGCCGGCGCGCAGCGCGCAGCCCTCGCGCGCCAACTGGTTTTGCAGGTGCTGCGCCAGCGTGGCCGTAGGCACCAGCAGCCGGACGCCGGCGCCAGAACTGCCCATCGAGTCGCGCGCACCCTCGCGAAACTCGCGCAACACGAGGCTGGTTTTGCCGGATCCTGCCGGCCCAACGATGAGGCGCATCGGCTCCAGTGTAAGCCGCTTCAGAGCTTCTCCCAAACCAGCAATGCGCGTGTGCTAGCCAGGCGGCCGACCGGGCCGGCGAACCGCTCGCACTGTGCCGCGAACCGAACGCCCGCGCCGGGGACGCTGCGCCGCCGTTTGAAGCCCAGCGTGGCCAGGTAAGCCAGTCCCAGAAACGGTTCGCAGCGGATCAGCTTGAGTCCGGCGGCGGGATGCGCTCGCTGATTTCGCACCAACTGGTAAGGAATCGCCGCGTTGCCGTCGAACGCCTGCTTACCAGTGGAACGGAACGGCTCGGCAATGTCGATCGAGAGTACACAATCCTCGTGGTGAAAGTAGCGATAAAGAAGATAGGATGGCGGCGTGATCCACGGCTCGATCGCCACCAGGCGCCCGCCTGGTTGCAGGATACGCGACATCTCGGCGAGGAAGTCGAGCG
>CAZFOP010000131.1:0-9027 GCA_964520085.1 uncultured Solibacteraceae bacterium
TACACGACGCTCTTCCGATCTAGCATGACCAGCAACTCCGCTACGTTGACGGTGAATGCCGCCAGCCTGGCCCCGCAGACGATCACCTTCGGCAATCCTGGGACGCAGACGGTAGGGACGCCGCTAGCACTCTCAGCCGCGGTCAGTTCCGGCTTGGCTGTATCGTTCGCCTCGACCACAATCAGCATATGCGCGGTCAAAGGCACAACGGCGACATTCATCGCCGCCGGCTCCTGCACGATCGAGGCCACGCAGGCGGGCAACAGCACCTATGCGGCGGCGACGCCGGTCTCGCAGACCTTCACAGTCAAGAGCAAAACGTCCGGTGGTCCGTTGGCGATAACAACCACGTCGTGCCCAGGCGGAACACAAGGCGCGGCGTATGCGGGCTGCACCATAGTCGCCAGCGGTGGCACTCCACCTTACACGTATACGCTAAGCACGGATGTCACCGACTATCCTCCATTGCCTGAAGGGTTGTCTCTCAATGAAACGACGGGGGTTATCAGCAGCTCCCTGATCGGCGGTCAAGGCACGTACATACCCGAACTTGTCGTTACCGACTCGACAGGTGCACAGGCGACTCAGAACATCAGCTTCGCCATCAATGGCAGCAACGCGTTCCTCGCAAACATCTTCCCGTCAACTTCTATTTTCCACCACCGTGTGGATGCGGCTACGACCGGGTTGCCCGTGGATACTTCCCCCGCCGCGCCTATGTACAGCGGCTATTTGTCGGAAACGATCAGACCGTTCTTCGGTGATCAGTATGCTAACTTTCCGAATGGGATACCGGCCATTGAAGTTCCATACAACCAGCCGGACGTTACGGTCACAACGACCCTATATCAGTCCTATTTCACCTCTGGTCCGATCCCGCCGTACGCCCCGGTGGAAGGCACCGCCAACGCAGTTAGTAGCGGTGGAGACATGCACGTTCTGGTCTACCTCGAGGCAGGCGATGGCAATAATCCGGCGCTTTACGAAATGTGGCAAGGAATTTACGAAGGTGGGCCCTGGACCGATTCTTCTAACGCACTCTGGCCCAACGTATCTTCGAATGCGCTGACACCGCAAGGGCAGGGGACATCCGATGCCGCGGGACTTCCGGTAGCGCCGCTGCTCGTCAATGCCGACGAGGTAATCGGGACTGGTACGCCCACGGCGCCTAACGGTGCCGTACAGCATCCCATTCGATTCACGCTGAACCACATGTTGAATTACTGGGTCTGGCCCGCTACTCAAACAGCGGGTGTCGGCAGTTGCACGGCTACGGGGGGCAGTTCCATTCCCGTGGAATCGCAAATCTCGCAATCGTCGCCTCCCACGAGCTGCACGATGTCCGGAGCCGCCGGCGAGATCTACCGTCTGAAAGCCTCAGTAGCGACTCCCTCTTGCGCCGAGACAAGTCCACAAGCCGCCATCATCATCACTGGATTCCGAAACTATGGAATCATTTTGGCCGACAATGGGGACAGTGGTGGGCTGATCGGCACGCCCGACGCCCGGTGGAACAATAACGATCTTTCATGCCTGACAAGTCTCACTTTATCCGACTTCGAGCCTGTAAACGTCTCAAGCCTCATCAGTAGCAATGACAGCGGGGCGACGAGCCATTAGCCACATTGCCCGCCTGGAGGCGCAGCGCAAATGAGCATCGACGCTTTGTAAGGCATGCAAGAGAGGCCGTTGGAGGCTGCGACGTGGGGTAACGCAACTGACATCGCGTTCTTCCGCAGCTGCACGACGACTGGGTGCCATTCATACTGAAACGGAGGCCATCCCGCGGCTTGGCAATGCGTCGCTCAATTCTCCGAGGGACGCTCGACGTGGTCGATGACCAGCGTCTCAACGGATCCCCTTTTCGCTTCCAATCTCAGGCCGAGCTACTGCGGAATCGCAGCAAGAAGGTTGGGCTTGGCGGAATCGTCGGGGCCCTTTCCTAACGCCCCGCCAAATACGGTCTCATCCAATGTGAGCTCCTGGTCGAAATCATACCTTGCGGAAAACGCCGGTCTTATTCAGCACCGGGTAGTCGAGCGCAGCCCGTTGCATTAACGAGGCCAAATCGGCCATGGTCGCATTGCGGCCGGGCAACCGCACGAGTTGAGGCGAAACCACAGAACTAAGCAACGGCTCTTTCGGCCAGGCATCGGGAGACGCGGTGCTTTCTTTCAGCCACGGCCCACCTTTCGCGATCGTGAGCGCGTAGACCCGAAATTCTTTTCGGTGGCCGCCTTCGCCTTCTCGCGTCCGGCGACTTCTTTCGCACGGAGCCTCGTGATTCGTCCAATCAACTTCACGGGGACGGGCTCGGAGAGCGGGAAGCGGATCGTGCCCTTGTCGACCTCGTACGAGGCAAGCGCGGGTCGGAATGCCGCAACAACTTGCTCGGTGGCGGCGTAGATCGAGTAGTGCTGCTTCCACGCAGCAAAATAGAGCAAGCGACAACCGTGCAGCATATATGTGGGCATCTTGTACGAGATGATTTCCCGGGCTTCTGGTGCGGCCTTGCGGATAGCGCTGCGCACGCGCCCGAGTATGCTCTGCACGGCCTCGGGTTGCGAGGCAATGTACTCGTCAACGGACTTCAAGTCTGTCTTGGCCATCACGAATTCCGATCTTCTGGCGCGCTTTCAGGACTCCTTCGACGACGAAGGAGCAGCAGCGCACCACGGATTATCTCACGGGGAATCCGTCTGCGTCCGCATCGCGTCGGGGCCTGCATTACGCCCAAACCACGGATGTGCTTGGGCTGGCAGTGAGGGCTACAACCCATGACGCTGCGATGAGTCGATGACGAGCGCATGAACGATGAATTTCCAGGCTTTCTGGCTTACGCTAGCGGCAACAGGTTCACCGCACGGATGAGCCTGATCGACGCCCCCCTCGTCCGAACGTTCGCTCACGAACTGGCGCACGTACAGGCCTTTCGTGCGCTCGGCGGGCATTGGGTGCCGCAGTATTTTCTCGGAAGCCACGGCCTCATGATGAATCGGCTCTATTCGGGTCACATCGGCTAGGACCGTCGCGTCGCCGGAGCCGCGCAGGTCCGGACTATGATGGCGTTAACAGAGGAGGACGCCTGGACCATACTTACCGACGAAGCGAAGTCGATAAAGGAACCCAATAAGGAGTGCACGGGGTTGTTCTTCGTCAAACATCTGCGCGCCCGAAGGAAGCTCTCCGACGCAGATCCGAAGATGGGACGTGTCTTCGAATTGATGGGCGGCGGCAGGACATCTGCGTAGGCATTCGAACAGACCTATGGCCTTTCTCTCTGGCGGGCTGTTTCGGAGATTGTGGCTTACCTAGAAAGCACCAAGGCTCAGCCTGCAGAGCGCATTATAGGGACGCGCTTCGAGGAGAACCTTTCGGGCAATGGCGTTGCTGCACCGAGCAAGGAATTGGGAGCCAAGCAGCCATAATTCACTAGGCTGTTCAGATCCACTTGCCGCTGTGATCCAGGCTAAGCCTCGTGCGGCACGTCGCACCACAGTAGATCCAGATCATTACGAGTTGCACAACAAGAGCATTCACAGTGTAAGAGGCTATGCCCTATCGAGCCTCGGGCGCGTTCTGGGTCGACGGGACAAGGACCAGCCTCTCGATCAGTTCGTTCAGTCGAGCGGCGCTGATCGGCTTGCTCAAGTAGCCGTTCATCCCGGCTTGGTGGCAGCGTTCTTCGTCGCTCTTCATCGCGTACGCCGTCAAGGCGATGATAGGAACTCGATCTCCGCTCTCGCCGGCGCGGATTTGCCGTGTGGCCTCGAGGCCGTCCATTTCGGGCATCTGAACGTCCATCAGCACGAGGTCGAATTCCCCTCGCCTGAAGGTCGCCACGGCCGCCACGCCATTGCCGGCCAGAGTAACGGCGTGACCCTTCTTTTCGAGCAGGCGTGTGGCGACGCGCTGGTTGACGGGGTTGTCCTCGGCGAGGAGCACTCGCAGGCGGCGAGCTGCCTCGGGCAATGTGCGACGTTCCGCCTCGGCTGCCGCCCCTCCCAGCACTCGGCACAGCGCGTCCCGCAGTTCCGTCCGGGTCACTGGTTTGCTCAGGTAACTGGACACCCCGAGTTCCCGGCAACGGTCGGCGTCGCCGCAGCGCCGGACGGAAGCCAGCAGGACCATCGCCGGCGCCGGGATCGCCGGATCGCGCCGGATGGCTTGTGCCAATTCGAAACCGCCCATATCCGGCAGGATGGCGTCGCTGATAAGGATGCGGTAGGGCTCCAGATCCAACGCTGCCTGCCTCAGCGCGTCCATCGCACCCACCGCAGTAGACACGGTCCGGACCTTCATCCCCAAAGCAGCCAGCATCCTGTGGGTGATCTCGCAATGGGCCGGGTGACCACCGGCGGCAAGCACACGCACGCCCAGGAGGTTGGCCCGCTCCGCCGGCGCAGCCCCGATGCGCATTGCCACCGTAAAGAAGAACCGGCTCCCTCGCCCGGGCTCGCTCGATACTCCGATGCTCCCGCCCATCAATCCCACTAGCCGGGAGCAAATCGTCAGCCCCAATCCTGTCCCTCCGTATTTTCGGGTCGTGCTGCCGTCAGCCTGCGCGAAGGCCTCGAAAATCGAGACCTGCCTGTTCGCGGGAATCCCAATTCCCGTGTCGGCCACCTCGAATCGCAGCACTGCCTCTTGCTCACTGGCGCTCTCGGTCCTAACCCGGACCGCGACCTCGCCTTTCCCCGTGAACTTGATGGCATTGCCGCTCAGGTTCAGCAGGATTTGCCGGAGGCGGGTGGGATCTCCCATTACAACTTCAGGAACATCCTCGTCTACGTCGCAGAGAAGTTCCAGGCCCTTCTCGAAGGCGGGCGGGGCCAGGACTTTCAGCGCCTCACCCAACGCCGACCGCAGATCGAAGGGGATCCGCTCCATGTCCAGTTTTCCGGCCTCGATTTTGGAGAAATCCAGGATGTCGTTGATGACCGTCAACAGCGAATCGCCCGAAGACTTGATCAGGCACAGGCTTTCGCGCTGCGCCGGAGGCAGATCGTCGGCGAGGGCGACTTCGGCCATTCCCAGGATGCCGTTCAGAGGCGTCCGGATTTCGTGGCTCATGTTGGCGACAAACTCGCTCTTGGCGCGGTTCGCGACTTCCGCGGCTTCCTTCGCTTTCCGCAATGCGTCAGTCTGCTGTGACACGCGCCGGCGCAGGATTGCCACCCAGGCGAAGGCGGCCAGCGCCATCGCGGCCAGGATTCCCACCAGTTGGAAGGTCCGTTCGCTAGTCCACCAGGGCGCGTCGCGCAGCACCGTCACGTCGGCGGCCGAGCGGAGCAGAATCGTGAATCCTCGCGGAAGCGACCGCCCGCCTGGCACTTCGTAGGAAACGATCCCCATCACACGAACCAAACTGCCGTTCCTCAGCGCGGGCAGGCTGCCGCCCTCCATCCGGGCATTGAAGAACGTTCCTCCAGCCTGCAGCACCAGTCGTCGATCCGCTCCGACTGTCGCGCTGTCCACCAGGAAGCCATCCAGGCCCACCAGCCTCGGATCCCATCGATCCTCGAGAATCTCCATGATGGTGGACGCTGGCACCTTGGGCGCAGCCGCGTGTCCCACTTTGACCAACGCGGCGTCTTTGAGCACTGGGCTCAATGCGTCGGCCTCCGCGAAGCCGGTTGCTTCCACCAAGTCGCCGATGTCCAGGCGCGATGCGGAATGGTTTTCTATCGCCACGCTTCCGGTCGCATCGCTGATGTAGGTCGGGCCGGTAAGATGAGTCATTGTCACCGTGCCTCGAATCCGGGATACCGGACCCGCTCCCGATCCCGGCGCAAACTGCCGCAGTTGCACGATGCTGCGCGGCGCAGGCGGCCTTTCCGGGGCGCTCGCCTCCACCTGAATGAACCTCGCATCGGGCACCCGAATCCCCATCGCCACCAATTGCCGCGCCCGGTTGAATGCCGGAGCCATGGCGCCTTGGACGCGAACACGGGAATAAAGCAGCCGGTCCGGGAGACCGTCGGCGTATGCCACCTGTAACGCTAGGCGGTGACCGGCCGAGTGGATCGCAATCGCCACCCCTCCGTTGGCGCTCTCCACGGAACAAACGATGCCGCTCACTTCCACCCATTGGCTGTCCGGCGGCTCGGACAGGAGTTGATTGACGTCCTTTCGCAGGGGCTCCGGCATGGCATGCTCCCCAAGGACTTGGATGCGCGGGGCTGTGACCACCGGAGCGAAATCGCCCGGAGCGCTGAATCCTTCGATCTCGACCAATTGGCCGGCTCGGAGCGGCGGGATCGCAGCCGTTCCCACCGCGACGTAAATTCCATCCGTGTCGTCCTGCACAGTGAGCCGGTTGCCGGTCGGGCTGTAGAACGTCACTACCGCTCGGAGACGCACCGGATAGGCCGTTCTAGCCTGCTCTTCCGAAAGGGAATGAACCTCGGCAGCGGTCGTCAGCGTGGGAAGACCGGGCCGTTCTGCGGGCCTCCCCGCAACCGGCTTGGCCGGAGCCAGAACTGTGACTTGCCTTGCGGATTGAGCCAGGAGCCTCAGGTCTCCGATGGAGCCTTCCGCGTCGGTGCTCGCCACCAGCACCCCGTGCGCGTCAATCTCCGTTCCCGGAAAGGTGCGGTAATCGACCCCGCCCACGTCGTCGCGCGCCAACACCCTGAGCTGACGGCCTTCCGAGTCCACCATCAGAACCAGGCGGCCGCTGCCGTCGATTGCAGCAGACAGCACGCGCCCTTCGATCTGGACGAATCGGTACTGGAACATGCCGGAAACCAGATTCCGGCGGTGGGCGCGCACGGCCTGCGGCAGCGCACCCGAACCGTCAGAGCGGATCTGCTCAAAGTCCCCGGCGGCGTTGGGGCCTCCCTCGGTCGCCGTTCCCGTCAGTTCCACGATCGAGCCGCTCCCAGGCAGTATGTCGGCGCTTATGTTGTTCGAGCGGAGGCCGCCAGTCGAATCCTGAAAGAAGAACTGCTCAAACCCGGAACCATAGGTGATCGTCCCGCGCAGGCGAACTGGCACTCGGCCGTCTAAGTGTGCGGGGAGCCGGCGCAGTTGTTCGACGCTGGTGAGCGGCGCGCGCCCCTGCAGGGACTCCCGTCGCGTGCAGCCGCTCATCCACACGGAGCCAGCGACCAATCCTGCCAAAGCGCACAGAAAGGCCGCGTTACTGGTTCGCTGGTAGCACGCTAGGCGGTACACTATAATTCCTTATCGGCAGTAATGGGTTCGGCAATTAGTTCTGCTTAGGGGTACCGGCAGCATCCGTGCAGAAATTTGCTCTAAAGACCCGGTTTTGGGCCTGTTGGAGGGTGAGAACTATTCGTGCAAAATCCCCATTCAGGCCTCAATGTTTGCCTCATCGGAGAATTCGGTGGGTGACATCGAGCGTCACGGGGCAGTTTCGATAGCGAATAACGCGCTCCAAGAACCAGCTCTCGCCCCAATTCCGCCACCGCCGTTGGCACTCCCGCTCCCAGGAGGGCTCACGGCTTGCGCGCCCCTTGTCACGGGCGACAGCCCGATAGAGAGTGACGCTTTGAAAGGGAGGCCACTCATCGAAAGTCGTTCGGAAGAACCTCGCATTCGAGCTGCGAGGCGCTCATCCCTTGGGTTGGAGAACTACTGGAAGGCCACCATCAACACGTTCGAAGCCGTCCCGGCTGCCGAAATGCTCAGACTCACAGTCCCGCTTCCGGCCAGACTGCTTGGCAACAGTACGTTGACCTGATCGAGGCCGACAAACGTGGGAGCCGCGCCTGCATACGCCGCAGGCAGTGACTGGTCGCCGAATTGCACTATAACATCGGAGAGCGCAGCGCGGTTGCGAATGCCGGTGCCATACAGCACCAGCGCCGATTGATCGCCCGGCCCGCCGAGGCTGATAGGCGTCGCGGTGCACGCTCCCGGAGCGCAGGGATAGTTGAAAGGATAGCTGAACGTCTGCGTGCCGTCCGCATGATTGGTGACAACCTGCGCCGCCGGGGCCCCCTTGCCGTCACCGTTTGCGGAGAATAAACCGGGCGCCACGCTTGCCAGCATCACCGTGCTTTGGACTCCACCCGACGGCGTGGTGATCGTCAGAATCGCCGGGCCAGTATTCACTCCACCCGGAATCTGTGCATTAATCTGCGGCGGCCCGGCGTAAAACAACGGCATCTCGGCCTGGAAGCCGGTGTTGTCGGTGACGGTGACGCTAGAGCCGCCCAGCGTGAATGGGAGCGGTCCGGACGTGGCCGCTGAACCGATGGAGGCGAGGTTACTGCCGTAAATGCTTACGATCGATCCTGGCGCTACCGGCGCTGTGCCGCTCGCTGCCGAGACCGTGACCGGCCAGCTCACCGGCCCAATCGCCGCTCGGTAAGACTGCCCCACAGCGCTCAACTGTCCAGCGCGCATGGCAGCGGAAGCCGCTGCGTTCAAATCGGTGGTCTGCTGATCGGCGGTCGCATTGCCGTACTGGCTGTAGTCCAGATATGCGAAGAACCAATCACCGGAAAACGGCGAGAGAAAATAAAGGTTCTTCCAGTAGGCCAGTTTGACCAACTCGTCCAGGAATTCCGAATCGAGCGGCTCCCAGAAACTGAAGTTGTCGTAGGGATCTCCGCTGAGCGCCTGGATGATGGCAAATTCGCTTCCATCCATCTGAGCGTCCGTCACCTTCTTCAGCCACGCCTCGGAGATGCCCACGCCCTTGCCTGCGGCGCGCGCAGTGTCCAGATAGGTCGCCGCAAGGGGAAGAAGATCCAGATTGGCCGAGTAGATGTGCAGGTCGATATAATCCGTGCCAGCGCCGAGCAGCGCCTGGAGATACGAACTTCCGTCGGTCTGCCAATTACCGATACCGGCTCCGATCAGCGGCTTGCCGTTAATCCCTGCGGCGCGGAGTTGACTGGTGATGGTTGCGATTTCGGTGGCATACTCTTGCGGGGTGTATTCAGCCGATAGCCCCAGCAGCGCCGCCTGCGTGTCGGGCTCGGAACCCAGGTTCAGCCAGTCCGGCTGCACCTGCTGCGCAATGGTCAGCGCGTTCTGTCCCCGCCCGGCGGT
>CAZFOP010000132.1:0-9004 GCA_964520085.1 uncultured Solibacteraceae bacterium
TTCGACGGAATCGCAATCCGCCAAAAACTTTGGTAGTTGGATCTTATTTCCTCCTGGCCTCTGAGTCAAGCGGAAATCCGGCACGATTTTTGGAGGCGCTAAGATGCTCGTATGCCCCAACTTGCAGCAACTGGGGGAATCTTACAGCAGTAGAGGAATCGTGGAAAAGGCCTCGACAGAGCCTGAGGATTTCTGTCCAATATGCACATATAAGACACTTTACAAAAAAGCACCAGAGCTCATTCCAGGTGCAGACTGATCATCACCTCGGGCTCTTCGCCGTGGCGAATCGCGCGCATGAGGACCCGGAAACCGCCTAACAGGAGACCGGACAAAGTCGCAAACAGCAACAGTATCCCAATGAGTTTAAATATACTTAGCAGCAGGTTGCCGGGGTTATCGCGCGCCGTGGGAACGTATTCGTCGCGGGTGACCTCAGCCTGCCAGCGGATCTGGGCCAACAGGCGCTCGGCCATGTCGCGATCGGCTGGGTCTAGCAATACCGCGACCAGCGGCCCGCTGCGTTTGACCATGGCACCGGGAAGTTGTTCGAAATCGGGCACCTTCCGCATGGCGATTTGCGGCGACGGGTAATTGAAGATGGCCAGTGACATGGTTCCCTTCGGACTGTGGAAAACTCCCAGTTGGGCCTCGGCGTCGAAATGGAAGCCTGCCACGGAAGGCGAAACGGCGGGTAGGAAGCGGGCGAGGCTGGCTGGGCCGGTAATGTAGCGTTCGCTATTGGGCACCAAATTCTCGCCAGGCAGGTAGCCGGGCAGAACCGGCAGTACACTGGTGTCGAGGTTCTTCAGCGACTTGCCGACTGCGGCCAACTCGTCGGCCGCCGGCAAATGGCCGGCGAAGGCTATCAGGTACTGGCCCTGAGTGAAAAGGAGACCGTCCCGCGTGGTGGCTGCAAGCGGGGCGAGCTTGGATGGCTTGGCGTTCTCGGGACGCTGCCAATCGAACGCCGCCAGCGCTGAGGTGGGGTCGCCAAGCTGCCATACAGTGACGCTGAAGCTCGCCGCACCTGACTTATATGTGGCCACTTCCCAGGCCTTCAGCCCGTATTCGTCCCAAACGGCGCGGTCGGTCAGTGCGGGCTGCCAGGCGCCGGTGCGGTGCGCCGGGCCGATGGCGTCGGGAAGAATGGACGCCGCGACCAGACAGGGAACGGACAGCAGAGCCAGGAAAGAGCGCATATGTTTATTAGACGCCAAAACCGGGCGACGAAGGTAAGCCGGGGAGCTGGGTCTTCAAATCCGGCTGGTGCTATCGGTTACGGTTGCGCCGCGCGAGCAGTAGTCCCGCCACAAAGAGGCCCACCGAAACCAAGCCCATGGAAGCCGGCTCCGGGACGTTCCCCGTGACGTCGAGCGTAATGTCTCCCGTCCAGTCACTGCCACTCGCTACGGTGAACTGGGTGGCCGTTACCGTGATCCCGCCGTCCACAAACTGAGAGCCGCCGGTCGCCGTACACCCGACGTAATCCGGGCAGT
This sequence comes from uncultured Solibacteraceae bacterium, assembly GCA_964520085.1. Lineage (GTDB taxonomy): Bacteria > Acidobacteriota > Terriglobia > Bryobacterales > Bryobacteraceae > Bog-375. Next base: position 1,500 of record CAZFOP010000132.1, read on the forward strand.
ACCGGTTCGATGTGGTGGGCGTCAGAAGAGTGGTCTCATTCGAGCTACTAATTATGACAGTGATCCCCGGGACAGTACTACCGTCGAAGAAGAGCTCGAGGTCCGCATAAGAGCTGAAGTCGAGAGGACGGTCGGTGGCGTAAGAAAAGTTGTACGTTCCGGGCGTGCTGATGTTGATCGAAAACGGCGCGGAAGGTCCATATTGCGTCGTTCCTTGGACCAGGTACATTGTACCTATGCTGTCCGTGGAGGGCGCTTCCCAGCCACCAACCGAATAATCTCCGCCCTGCGTGTCGCTGGAGTCGTAGAGCATTACGCCGGTTATTGTGGTGGCCCGAGCGCCAGTTGAAAACAACGATAAAGAAGCCAAAACGGGGGCTAGGGCGAGCGCCATGCGCGTGTGTCGCGCGTTCCACCCCAGGCGGACAGAGATTCTCATGACAATTCCTCCGCACTCGAATACGCAAGGCTTCAGGACAGTTTTGCCTGAAACCCGGTCCGAGATTTTCATTTTAGACCTCAAGGTCCTGTTTACAGCACACCCGACCGCAACGCTGGAGTTCCATGAGTACTATCGCTTTCTCTAGGAGCCGTCCTGCCCGCTGCAAACGACGGTGGTCGCCCGCAGAAGAAACCCACACCGGTCTTGTTTCCCGGCGCTCCGTGCGATGATGGTGTTTCGCATGGCAGAGGAAGCGGAGAAGCGAGAATGGCTAGCGGCGGCGCGCACGGCTATGGAGATCGAGGCCCGCGCGGTGATGCAGGCGGCGGCGCGGTTGGATGGCGCGCTGGTACGTGCCGTGGAGTTGATACTGGCACACCCCGGCAAGCTGGTGGTCACAGGTATCGGCAAATCGGGGCACGTGGCGCGCAGACTGGTGGCCACGCTGTCGAGCACCGGCACGCCGGCCGTCTTCCTGCATCCGGCGGAGGCCGCGCATGGCGACGTGGGCATCTACACACCGGGCGATCCCTCGATTCTGGTGTCGAATAACGGCAGCTCGGCCGAACTGATTTCGCTGGTGCCGCTGCTGCGCGATTTTGAATCGCCGCTGATTGGCATTCTGGGCGCCACGTCGTCGCCGCTGGCCAAACTGGTGGACGTGGTGTTGGATGCCTCGGTGGAGCGCGAAGCGGATCCGCATAACCTGGCGCCCACCGCCAGCGCGATGGCCGCCCAGGCGGTGGGCGATGCGCTGGCCATCGCGCTGATGCGCGCGCGCGGCTTCACCGCCGAAGAGTTCGGCCGCTACCATCCAGGCGGCCAGTTGGGGCGCAATCTGCGGACTTCGGTGCGGCAGGCCATGCATGGCTCCGCCGAAGCCGTGATGGTGCCACCGGAGACATCCTTTAAGGATCTGATCATCGCCATGACGCGCCTGCCGCTGGGTGGAGCGTGCATTGTCACGCCGGAGGGCCTGCTGGCCGGCTTCATCACCGATGGCGACTTGCGGCGCGCCCTGGCACGCCACGACGACATTCGCGGCCTGCGCGGTTCCGACATCATGACGGCCACGCCGGTTACCATCGGTCCGGACGCCAGCCTGGCGGCCGCGCTGGAGCGGATGGAGCGGCGCGCCTCGCAGATTTCCGCGCTGCCGGTGGTGGATGATCGGGGCCGCGCGCTGGGCATTCTCCGGCTGCACGACGTGTACCTGGGATTCCGCGGCGTGCCGCCAGCCGGCGGTTGAGTGGGGCGACTGGCGGAGCAACCGCAAGCCGGCCTGCATCGTCTAACATCGTTCAAGCCGTGTATTCTGAAAAGGCATTCATGCAAAACTACATGCGACATCTGACTATGGCGGCCTTGGTTCTGGCGGCAGGGCTTGCCGTGCCGCGGGCATGCCTGCTGGCGCAAACGCCTCCGCCTAAGCCTCCGCCCGACGTGCTGATCCTCAACGACGACGAGAAATTGGTGGGGACGTTTCTGCACTCCAACGCCGGCGACGTGAGGTTCAAGAGCACCATCTTGGGCGAAGTGACCATCCCCTGGAGCAAGGTGAAGGAACTTCACGCCGCCGGCCCCTACACGGTGGTGGGCAAGGACATCAAGCTGGGACGCAGCTCCGACACATCCAAGTTGCCCAAGGGCAGCCTGGACGCCACGTCCAAGCAGATCATGGTGACCGGCGCGCCGGGAGCGGCGCCGGCAACGGTCGCGGTAGCGGATGCGACCCACATCATCGAGTCGAAGGAGTTCGAACAGCAGGTGATGCACAGCCCGGGAATTGGCGAAGACTGGACTGGTGCGATCCACGCCGGGGCCGCGCTGGTGGATGCGACGCAGCAGAGCCGCAGCTTCAATGGCGGTTTCGCGTTGGCGCGGGCGGTGCCCCTCGAAGCATGGCTCGACCCGCGCGAGCGCACGCTGGTGGATTTCAACTTTTCGAGCGGCATTATCAAACAGCCGGGCGCAGCCGAAATCAAAACCGACATCATCCACGGCGGCCTGGAACGCGACGAATATTTTTCGACGCGCCGCATGTACGGATTCGCGCAGGCGACCTTCGATCATAACTTTTCGCAGGGCCTGGACCTGGGGTCGCAAGTGGGCGGCGGGATCGGTTGGACGGCGGTGAAGAGTGGCGCCAACGTGCTCGACGCCAAGGCTAGCATCACGTACCTGAACCAGAGCTTCGATGGATCCTCAAGCGAGAACAAGAGCCTGGCCGCGTCGAATTTCGCCGAAGCCTTCACCCACAAGTTCAAGCACGGCGTGGTGCTGGCGGAGACATTTTCGGCGACGCCAACCTGGAACGATACCAACGACTGGCTGGCCAATGCTTCCGCCACGATGACTGTGCCGGCTTACAAGCGGCTGAACATCGCGGTCGGAGCGATCGACGGCTACCTCAACAATCCTCCACCCGGCTTCAAGAAGAACTCGTTCCAACTCACCACCGGGCTGACGTATTCCTTCAAGTAGGCGGAGGGAACGCCTTGCCGCAGCGGGCCGGAGGAACGACTACTTCGCCTGCAAGCCCACCGAGGTGACGATGATGCCCAGTTCGCGGCGTTCGGCGCCAGCGGGCGGCATGGCCTTATCCAGCGAGAATTGGACGCGCACCGCGTCTTTGCTCAATGCCGATGCCGGTACGTCGCGCCGGTACTCGTAACGGCCGGACTTGGCGTAGGTCTCCGGTGGCAACGGCGTGCCTTCGACGGACGCCGACAGGGTCAACGAACCGGAGCGATCGAGAGCTACCTGGGGCACGGTGAGCGCCACGGAAAGCGCGGCTCCGCTCTGCGCCGCACCGATGGGCGCACGCAGCAGCACGCTGAACTGCTTAGCGGTCCAGCGCCAGGTGTTCGATTCGATGCCGTAGAAGCCGTTCAGGAGCTGCGGTTCCTGGCTGACCTCTGACGCTTTCACGGTGGAGGCGAGCGCCGGCGCCTCGGTTTCGGATGGCGCCACCTTGACGGTTTTCGGTTCGCGGTTGCAGCCCAGCGGCGCCAACGCCAGCGTCAGAGCCAGTCCTCCGGTCAGGAGGGGCAGGCGGGAAGGTCTCGTGCGGAATATCTGTTTCATCGGTCTGAAGATTCTCTCCACTTCCATTCAACTACTGTAAAACACTTGATGACAATCATGCCGTGGGTCCTGCCGCAGCCCGGCCGCCGGTTTCAAAGGAAGTTCCACTTTTGTCGGAACGTTTTCGATACGCGAGACTGCCGGTGCTGGTAACATTCTCTTGCAGGCTATCGCCTAAGAGAGCAGCACCCTATGGAGGCACACCGTATCCGTAAGCACGTAAGGCGATTTCTGGCCGCATCTCTATCGGTCGCATGTCTGCTGGCTTCCGAGCATCACGGATGGGTCCGATCGGGCGGCGTGCCGGTGCCCGGAGCCACGGTCACCGTCACGCAGGGCGACAAGAACTTCGCCACCTCGACCGACGATATGGGTGCGTACTCGTTTCCGAACTTACCGGACGGCATCTGGACGTTACGGATTTCGATGCTGGGGTTTGCGCCCGTGGAGCGCGAAATCGGCGTAGCGCCGGAAGCGCCCAGCCCGACTTGGGATTTGACGGTGCTGACGCTGGACGCATTGCGGAAGCAATTGACGCCGCCAGCGCCGGCTGCAACGGCTCCAGCGGCGCCGGCTGCAACCGCAACCGGCACTGCGGCATCGGCGCCAGCGCAGTCGGCTGCCGCTCAGGCACCGGCCGGCAGCGGGCCTACCGGCGGTGGCCGCGGCAACTCGAGTGGCGGGCGCCCCTCGTTGCGGCAGGGCATGCAACAGCGCGGCGGCTTCCAACGGCTGGATGTGAATCAATCGGCGGATAGCGGAGTGGACAATGGCGGCGAGAACGCCGCCGAGCTGGGAACGGGCGACGTCACGCAAAGCTCAGACGCGTACGTGGTCAATGGCAGCGTCAATAGCGGCCTGAACCTACCACAGCAGAATGACTGGGGGTTCGGCGGTCCCAGCGGACCGGGCGGGTTCGGCGGTCCCGGTGGCGTGAACGGGGTTGGCGGACCCGGCGGTCCCGGTGGACCCGGCGGTATCGGCATGAGCGGCGGCCCAGGAGCAGGTCCCGGCGGACCGGGCGGACCGGGTGCGGGATACGCCGGCGGGCCGGGCGGCGGTTTCGGCGGACGCGGGGGCGGGGGCTTCGGCGGCAATTATGGTGGCGGTCGTGGTGGGCGCGGTGGGCCAAACGGCCGCGGCGGCAACCAGGCTTCGTTCGGCAACGGGCGCCGTAACCCGCGCTCGCATTACAACGCCAACATCGCACTGATCCTGAATAACTCGGCGCTGGACGCGCGGCCATTTTCGTTGACGGGCCAGGACACGCCCAAGGCTGCGTTCGCCAAGTTCCGCTCCACCGGCATGTTCGGCGGACCGCTGAAGATTCCGCACGTGCTGAGCGGGAAGAACACTTTCTTCACCATCAACTATCAGTTGTCGCGCGGGCGCAACGCCAACGACGTCACAGCGCTGGTGCCGACCGCGGCTGAAGAAGCGGGCGACTTCTCATCGCTACTGAGCGGCAGTAAGCCGATCACCATCTACAATCCGCTGAGCGGAGCCCCGTTTCCGAACAACATCATCCCGGCATACAGCGCCCCATCGCTGGCGGGGCAGGAGCTGAATCCCGCCGCGCTTGGGTTGCTGAAGTTCTATCCATCGCCGAATTTCTCTGGCGACTCACAGTACAACTACCAGGCGCCGATTGTCAGCATCAGCAATCAGACCAACATCAACTCGCGCATCAGCGAGACGATCAATGCCAAGAACCAGGTATCGGGGAACTTTGCCTGGCAAGGCAGTAACTCATCGACTCCTAACATGTTCAGTTTTGTCGATACCAGCAAGATGAGCGGCATCAATACCGGCGCGCAGTGGACGTATCACATCACGACCAAATTGATCAGTAGCCTGCGATATAACTTCAGCCGGTCGGCCACGAACAATACGCCGTACTTCGCGGATCCGAGCCCGGCCGATGCGCAGATCGTGACCAGCGCGGGAATTCAGGGCAACGACCAGGCGGCGCAGTTCTTCGGGCCGCCCTCGCTCTCGTTTTCGAGCGGCGTTTACGGATTGAACGACGGCAATTACCAGATCAATCACAACAACACCAATCAGGCCGGCGAAAGCCTGATTTGGGTGCGCGGCGCGCACAACGTGACGGTCGGCGGCGATGTCCGGCGGCTGGATTTCAACCAGATTGCGCAGCAGAATGCGCGCGGCACCTTTGCCTTCACTGGAAACATGACCGGGCAGCCGGGGTTGAACGGCCAAGCTGTCGAAGGCACGGGCTTCGGTTTGGCGGATTTCCTGCTGGGCTTGCCAGACACCAGTTCGATCGCTTACTCGCAGTTCGGTGCGGATAAGTACTTCCGCGCCTCCTGGGCGGATACTTATATCACGGACGACTGGCACATGCGTGGCAACTTCACTCTCAACTTCGGACTGCGCTGGGATTTCCAGGCTCCGGTGACGGAGTTGTACAACCGGCTGGTGAGTTTGGAGGTAGGCCCGGAGTGGACCACCACGACGCCCGTCTGCGCTGCCGCGCCGCCCACGAGCACCGCGGGAACTTGCGGCCTCGCCGGCCAAGCCGGACTTCCAAATTCACTGGTTCGCCCGGACTATCACGAGTTTCAGCCGCGCATCGGCCTTGCCTGGAAACCAATCCCGAAGCATTCGACGGTGGTGCGGGCGGGCTACGGCTTGTATTACAACACCTCGGTATTCCAGCCGATGGCTAACCAGATGTCGCAACAGGCGCCGTGGTCGGATAGCTCCACGGTGCGCTACACGGCCGCGGACGCGTCGGCGCTGTCGCTCGAGAATGCGTTCTTTCTGTCGCCGAGCACGCAGACCTTCGCGCTCGATCCGAATTTGCGCATCGGCTACATCCATTATTGGCAGACTTCGGTGCAGCAGAACCTGCACGGATCGTTCGTCGCCACTTTTACTTATAGCGGCAACAAAGGAACGCACCAAGTGCAGGAGTTTTTACCCTGGACGACCCCGGCCGGCGCCCCGCCCAGTGGTTACCCGAGTAACTATGTTTATGAGACGTCGAATGGTAACTCGAATTACAACGCGGCCAGCGCGCAGTTACAACACCGTTTTCATAACGGGTTCCTGGCGAATGCCACTTATGTCTTTTCCAAGGCCATCGACGACGCGCAGTCGCTGGGCGGGCGCGGGGCAGCCGGATCGGGTTATGCGCAGAACTGGTTGGACCTCGAGGCCGAGCGATCGCTTTCCAGTTTCAATCGGACTCACACGCTGAACCTTACCTTCCAGTACTCGACCGGCATGGGGACGCGCGGCGGAACGCTCATCAACGGATGGAAAGGCGTGCTATTGAAGGACTGGACGCTGGGACCGAGTGTGACTTTGTCGAGCGGCCTGCCGCTCACTCCCACGGTGCCCGGCCTGCAAGCCGCCGGAACGGGGATTTCGGGGACCACGCGCGCCGATTACGTGGGCGGGACGCTGGCCGCGGCCTTGCCTGGCTACGGTTTCAATACGGCGGTATTTGCGGCGCCGCCGAACGCTCAATGGGGCGACGCAGGCCGCGACATCATCACCGGGCCCATGCAGTTCAGCCTGAACGCATCCGCCGGCCGCGTGTTCCGTTTCGGCGAACGGCGCAGCATGGATGTGCGTTTCGATGGAACCAACGTGCTAAACCACGCGACCTGGGCGTCGTGGAACACCATGTTAGGCAATTCGCAGTTCGGCCTGCCGACCGCGGCCAACGCCATGCGCAACATACAGGCCACCGTGCGATTCCGGTTTTAGCGCCATGGAAAAAACGCTAGTCATCTTCTCAATCTGGCTGCTGGCGGTTTCCGCGCAACAGGGAGTTCCGCAAGGCGGCAGCAATAGCAACGGCCTTCCCCGTGGCGCGGTAACGTTCAGCACTACGCGCCAGCTTGTGGTGGAGGATGTCATCGTCAAGTCGCAAAACGGGAAGCCCGTCGACAATTTAAAGGCCAGCGATTTCCTGGTCACCGAGGATGGCAAGCCGCAACAGATC
>CAZFOP010000133.1:0-8972 GCA_964520085.1 uncultured Solibacteraceae bacterium
TGTGCCACATTGCGTACAGAATGCGCCGCTGACTTTGGCGCCGCAGGTAGTGCAGAATGCCATAAATCCTCCGATCGGTTTACTTTACGACAAAGCGGCGCGCGAGGCAATGGGGGCCTTGGCAAATTGTCCGAGAAGGCGGCGAAACGGGCCAGAGTGCGCTGGGATGAGCCGGCACGGTGAAGAGGATGAAAGAGCCCTGCAGGGTACTACTTCCAGTTTGCCATCGTAGCCAACTGTCGATTGTGGTTCCAACGGCCAGTTCCGGATACGCCGATCTCATTCTTCCCATCCCGAGTGAATCGGGCGGCCCCGGGTAGGGAAGCCTGCGGCCTTTTCGGGTAGGCAAGGGTGCGGACGATCCGTTCTGGATCCAGGTCGATGTAGAGGAAAGCATCGCCGACAGTCCGGTATTGTGATTTTCAGTACAATTAAAACCGACTAAGTAGCCCTAAACTCTCAAAATGTGTGGAAATAGGCGTCATGCCAAAGGATATAGCAGGACTTCCGAAAATACCAATTGCCGAAGGGAGTTTGTTAGCGCATAATGCTGTACCGAAGAGATCAAGAATTGGAGACTGCGGCCTGCTTCTTTGCTGCATCGTGCGAGGTCCGGCAGTATTCCAGATAATCGCGCGAGGCTGAGGAGTGGGCTTGGCCCGCCGGAGCTCAGATGACGCTGGGCAGTTCAGCGAACGAAGGAGAAGTTCATGGGTTCGAAGGCGATTGGATCGATCATGTCGGTTTTGCTTTGTTGCAGCCTGGTGAATCCAGGACTAACAGCAGCCCAGCAGGCCACACCGGAGCCCGCGCAGGCGAACGCTACGCAACAAAAGTATAAGCTCACAATCCTTGCGGGGGCCAGCACGGCCAAGCGTGTCAAGAAGGGGCGTGTCAGCTCTCAGGCAGTCGTCAAAGTGACTGACGAAAACGATGTTCCGGTCGCAGGCATCGCGGTCTTCTTTACGCTTCCACAACTTTCCGGCGGGGCCGCATTCGCGGGCGGCGGAATGACTTCACTGGTGACGACGAATGCCGTTGGGGTTGCGTCGAGTGGGGTCTTCTCCGCGACAGCGGGCAGTACTTTGAGTGTTAGCGTAGCGGCGTCGGTGCCGGGAGGGGTCGCTCTCACCGGCACGGTTCCCGTCAGCATGTCAGCCGCGGCCGCCGGGGCGGCAGGCGCTGCGGCCGGGGGTGGAACCGCGGCTGGTGCGGGTGGCGGCGCCTCTACGGGATTGATCGTAGGCATTGCCGCAGGCGCGGTGGCTGCCGGGGTCGGCGCCGCGGTCGCGCTCAAGGGCAAGGGTGGAAGCAGCTCCACCACCACCCCGCCCCCCCCGGCACTGTCGGTCGGCTCCGCTATCTCAATTACGTTCGGCGGATCGAAGTAATCCACTCAGAATGCGAGAGGTGTTTATGCGCGTCAACTTGTCACGCCACTATTTGGTCGCTTCCATCGGTTTCGCGCTGGCCGCCATTGCCGGATCCGCAGCCAAGGCGCAAATGTCGGCGCCCCTGGTCGGCTTGGTCGACGTTGGGAACCTGGGCCCCGGCGAAATCCGTCCGGTGCTCGGAGTTCTGGGTGCGTCGTACCTCCAGGCGCCCGTCGCCTTGTCCCGTGAGATCTCACGCATCTATCTCGCTCCCATCGGAGGTTGGGCCCTGGTACAACAGCGCGGGAGGGCGCCAGGCCTGATCGCTTTTGCGGGCAGCGTGCCGGGCGCCGTTCAGACGATCGCGGACGCAGCCCCCAACGCAGTCCTGGTGAGTTTCAGCCCCATGGGACGATCCGCCGGACTTCTTTTCACCGGTGGCAACATTCAAGTTCTAACCGGACTCGCAGCGACACCCCAAGTGGCGTTTCAGGTGAACTTCTACGATCCGTCGGGTGTGAAGAAGATGGCGGTGAGCGACGATGGAAAACTGCTGGCGGTCCTGACTGGGGCAGGCCAAGTCTACATGCTGTCCAATTCGACAGGCCCACAGGTCGCTTACTCCGGATCGGCCTTGTTGGGGATTGCCTTTCTGCCCAACCAGGCCACAGTCGTCATCGCGGATGGCAGCAACGGGACGATCGACCTCGCGAATATGGCCGGCGGCGAGCCGTTCGTGCAGACGGTGGCCGTTGGCGTGAGTTCATCGGGCGGAGAAACGCTGGTGGCGGCATCGCCGGACGGAGCCTCGGCTTATGTGGTTGAGCTGGGAGGCACGTCCGCCTGCCGGATCGAACTGGCGACCGGGTCGATGCAGACGATCGCGCTGCCCGCGGTTGCCACGCGGCTGGACCGGCTGCGGGATGGCGATTCATTCGTATTCTCGGCGGAGCCGGGACGCTCCGCATGGTTTCTGACCGGGAAAGACGCCGGCTTGCAGGCTGTGTTTGCAGCGGCAGCGTCCACCACGGAGGTAAGGCGCCCATGAACAAGATCTTGTTGCCCAGTTCCGACCTGCACGCGCCGCGGCATTCGGCGCTCTGGATTCGGCTCGTAGTATTGTGCGCGGCCCTGCTGTTGGCTCGCGTGTGTGCGGCCCAGACGCCGACGGTGGTAACCCTGACCTTCGAGGGGCTGCAGGACGACGAGCCGGTACTCAACTATTACGCCGGCGGCTATGGGGGCTTCGGAAGTGGCCCGGGGCCGAACTACGGGATCACGTTTGGGCCGGACAGCCTGGCGCTGGTCTCGACCGCCGACTATGGAACCGGATATTTCAGCGGAAACCCGAGCGGCGACACGATTGTCTTCTTTAATACGGGGGGCGGAGTTATAATGAACGTCGCGCAGGGGTTCTCAAACGGGTTTTCGTTTTACTATTCCGCCTCCCTCGAGGGAACCGTCGTGGTCTACGACGGTCTCAATGCAACCGGGAATGTTCTCGCGACGATTGTTCTGCCGGTGAACATTTTTCCCTCCGATAACTGCCCGATTGCGCCACAGACCGGTCTGTCGTCTTTCTGCGTCTGGCAGCAAAGCAACAACAGTTTCACAGGGACTGCACGGTCGGTAGACTTTGCTGGCTCCATAGACACCATCGGGTTCGACAATATTGCCGTAGGCGCCGACACCGCCACGCTTACGATCACTACTCCGTCTGTCAACAATCCATCAATACTGAACGGCACCGTGGGCGTTCCCTATAACTTCCAGCCGGTCGCCACCGGAGGCACGCTGCCGTATACCTGGACTGCGGGTTCTTCGGGATCGGAAACTGGATTGCCCCGCGGATTGACGGTGACCAATGGGGCCATATCCGGTACACCCACGGCCGCCGGAACGTATACTTTCTCTCTCACTGTCACCGACAGCACCGTTCCTACGCCGGAGAGCGCGACATTGCAGCCAGTTACGCTCGTCATCAATCAGCCATCGCTGACTGTCATTTGCAATCCGCAGAGCGAAACCGTCACCCCGGGTACTTCGTACACGGCCGTCTGCACGGCCTCCGGAGGAATTGCGCCCTATAACTGGGCTTTCTTGACCCTGCCCTCCTGGCTGAAATCCAGCGGAACCCCAGGCGCTGCCACCATTACCTTGAGCGGAACCGTTCCGAGCGCGCCTCCCAACTCCTATAGCGTGGGAGTTACGGTGACTGACAGCACCACTCCGGCCAATTTGACTGCTACTACTACGGTCACCATCAACCTATCCACACTAACGGTGGTCTGCAACCCGCAGAGCGGCACATACCCGCCAGGCGCAACATTCACGACCGTCTGCACGGCCTCCGGTGGGACTGCGCCCTACAACTGGTCTTTCCCGAATCTGCCCTCCTGGCTAAAGTCCAGCGTGACCACTGGCGCAGTCACAGTTACTCTGACTGGGACTGTGCCCAGCGCTCCGCCCAATTCCTATAGCGTGACCGTAACGATAACCGACAGTACCACTCCGACCAAGGTGACAGCGTCAACCACGGTTACCATCAACCTGACGGCCCTGACCGTCGTTTGCAATCCGCAGAGCGGCACATACGCCGCTGGCGCGCAGTACTCCACCGCCTGCACGGCCTCTGGCGGAACTGCACCCTACAACTGGACGTTCGCCACCTTACCCGCGTGGCTGAAGTCGAGCGCGACGTCAGGCGCGGCAATCACGCTCAGCGGAACCGTGCCCGCTCCACCTCCCACATCCTACAGCGTGACGGCTACCGTGACCGACAGCACGGCTCCGACCAAGCAGACGGCTTCCGTCACGGTTACCATAAACCTGGCATCCACGCCGCCGCAGCTCACTTGCAATCCCATCACTGGCCCGGTGATGGTGGGGAGCCCGTACACTAGCACCTGTACCGCCTCCAGCGGCACTCCAGGCTACACTTTTTCCATCAGCGCGGGCGCGCTCCCCTCAGGGATGAAGGCCGCGGCTGCGGCGACGACCTATACCATTAGCGGCAAGCCGGGGGTGCCTGGCGCGTATAACTACACGGTGCAGGTGAAAGACAGCGCCGGGCAACTGGCCACGCAGTCTTTTAGCGGGACGATCAGCCCCGCGCCGTCGGTCGGCAGTTTCACGCTTACCGCTGTGACCTCCGTGACGAATCAGTACACTGCGAACCTGACGCTCAGCAACGCACCGCCAGCGGCGCTCTCTGGAACGCTCTGTCTCGCGTTTTCGGCCGACCCCGCCGTGGCGAACGCGAGCGCCTATCAAAGTCAGGAAGTGGTGTTTGCCAACGGGACTACCAGTGCGGCGTGCAGTTCGGCGCTCAAGACGACCCTTGCCTTTACGATTCCCGCCGGCAGCACAGCCGCCGTCTGGTCCGGCAATAGCTCGCAATTCAGCCAAGGCACGGTTGCCGGTTCGGTTACCGTGACAGTGAACTCGCTCACCGACTCCAATGGCAATTCCGTGCTGCCAAGTCCGGCGCCATCGCAGACGATCACCGTTCCATACGGAGAGCCGACGCTCGTCGGATCACCCACCATGACCGTGTCCGCGAGTTCCGTCACCGTGGTCGTTGACGCGATCACTACGAAGCGTAGCGTTGTCGGGGCGAACTACGTCTTTAATCCTGGATCGAGCCAGCAGATAACGGTTTCGGTGTCGTTTACCTCGGGAGCGTACGCCGGAGACGACCAGAGTCAGTGGTTCGCCACACAGGCAAGTTTGGCAACCGGGGGTAGCTTCTCTCTGTCCGCCACCTTCCCCTGCACCGATTGCAGCAGCCTGTCGGGAGTGCAAGTGACGTTATCGAACTAATGTATACTACTGCCGTGATGCAGGTATCCGGGGCCTCGTCACTGGATGAGGAGCCGCGGGTGGCTTCGGGAAGGTGAGGGGACCGGCGTGAACCTGGCGGGAGGTGTCCAATGCGCGTTGGGGACGCGGTAAAAGTCTCAGGTTATATCACGAAGGAGAAGTTCATCGCAGGCCGAACGCTACCGGAAATCGAAGATATTCTGGGATACCGGCGAGGCCGCTTTGTCAAGGGGATTGTGGTGGTGCATCCCACCCGTCTTCCGCTCGCATCGGAATTCGATCTGGCGGCTTACTCGATGGTGGCGGAGCATCGTTACGCGCAGCCAGGCGGTCTGGACATCGCCAAGGTGAAGCAGAATGCGATGGCCAGTTGGGCGCTATCGGGGCTGGAGCGTTTGGTCAAGGTGTGGCCCAACACGCCTCATGACCGGGAATTGGAACCCGATATACAATATCCGCCCGGCCGCGGGGCGCCGCAGTGGAAGCTCACGGCAAAGCTCGATGGCGTGGTGGTAGATGTAGTGGAGCGATATTCGGAGGGCAGATACCGCCCGAAGGCATGACCGGAGGACCGAGCACGCTCGCCCGTTTGCGGAGTGTCACCGCCCTCGTGTGCCTCTTCGCCGGCATAGCGCTGGCTCAGGGCAGGCCACTCAGCCCGCGCGATCTCTACCTGGAAAAGGCATCAGAGGACCCGGCGGCGGTGCAGGTGCCGCATCATCTCGGTCTTCGATACACGGAGTTGCTGGTCGATCCATCTACCAAGCGCGTCCGGGAGGTCGATCCCGACACAGTGTTTCACGAGGGGGATTGCCTGGCGGTTGAGTTCACGCCGAATCGCAATGGCACACTATACGTTCTCAACCACGGTTCGAGCGGAGACTGGCAACTGTTACTCCCCAATCCGCAGATGCCGGATGCCTCGGCCGCGGCCAAGGCCGGAGTGACGCTGCGAGTTCCCACGGACTTCTGTTTCCGCCTTGACGCGAAGCCGGGGATTGAGACTCTGGTGCTGGCAATCACGGAGCGCGAAGAGGATGCGCGCAAGATGCGCGACTGGCTCGCAGGATCGGGCGTCGTCTCCCCAGCCAGCGCCAGCCCGAACGTGGGCGCCATCCGGGATGAGGTGGAAACATGGCAGCGGCTCGGCAGCCGCGATTTGAAACTGGAAACAGTTGCCAGTTCGGAATCGGCGGGAGAGCGCCCTAACACGGTATACGCTGTGATGCCCTCGACTGCCGCGGCGGGCCGGTTGGTGGTTGAGATCAGGATTCGTCATGAATAAACCATTCTTGCGTATACACCGCCTGGTGTTGGCGGCCGCGCTAGCCGGACCGCTCGCCCTGGCGCAACCACAGACCGGCCCGGTGCAAGGCAGGGACATGTCTCTGGTAAGGCTGGGCACTCCGGAAGAGCTGAAGACACCGCTGCGAGTGCCCCGCGGGTACGCCGTGGTGATCGGCATCTCGAAGCATAAGAATCTGGCGCCAACCAGCAATCTGTCGTTCGCGGAGACAGACGCCGAAAACCTATACTCGGCCCTGATCAGCAAGGAAGGTGGAAACATAGAGTTTGAAAACGTCAGGAAACTGATTGGACCCCAGGCGACCCTCGAGAACATTCGCGACGCGCTGGAGGTCTGGTTGCCATCACGCGTCCAGGAGACCGATCGCGTGGTGGTCTACTTTGTCGGTCACGGGTTCGCCGACCAGGACGGCCGCGGCTATCTCGTGCCTTATGACTTCGACCCGCAGAGGCTTGCCGGGACGGCCTATCCCATGCAGCGGCTGGGTGAGGTCTTCTCTAAGAACGTGAAGGCCCGATGGAAGATACTGCTCATCGATGCCTGCCACTCGGGGAAGATCGCAGTGGACACCACTCCTGGCCGGGTTAATGAGAGCGTGCGGGGGCTGCCACAGGCATTTCTCACGCTCACTTCCAGCCGCGCCTCCGAACAGAGCTTTGAGGATGCGGAACTGGGCGGTGGGAGCGGCGTGTTCACCTATTTCCTGGTCCGTGGCTGGATGGGAGAAGCGGATGTGGATCCACGCGACGGTGTGGTGACCGCGGATGAGTTGATCAGCTACGTGAAGCGGGAAGTTAAGAATTACGCCAAGGAGCGAGGCCGGCAGCAAACGCCCCTGGAGTTCGGCGATTTTCCCGACGACATGATTCTGGGATTCAGCCCCGAGGCGCGGGAAAAGCTGGCTGCGAATCTCCCGCAACTCAGCAATGGAAGTCTGGTCATAGAGGCAAACCTGGCCGATGTCGAGGTCTTCATTGAAGACAAGCCATACGGCACATCGAGTCCGGGCAAGCCTCTTCGTGTTCCCGGTCTGGCCAGCGGGATACACAAGATTCGAGGCGTGCGGATGGGATACGAACCTGTTTCCGTCGAAGTCAACGTGGTACCTGGGGGGGAACAGACCGTATCGCTGCGGCTGTTGCGTCAGCGGGCCGTAAAGCCATCGGCCAAGCTGCTCTACGATCAGGGGGTTGCCATCTGGGAGCGATCGCGGGCAACGCCGACCGACTTGCGCAAGGCAGCCGACGCACTTTCGCGCGCCCTCAAAGAAGACCCCAGTTACAGCCGGGCAGCCCTGGAACTGTGCCGGGTCCAACAAGCGCAAGACGACACCGCTGTGGCGCTGAAGTCGTGTCTCCTGGCCATCGAAATCAATCCAGACTACGTTGAGGCTCGTTCCATGGCCGGGGTTCTCCTGATGGAAAGCGGCGATTACCCGGAAGCCGTGCGTCAACTACAACAGGCCGCGACGGAAGACCATCAGAACCCGTTCGTAGCAAGCCTCCTGGCCGAAGCACTCTTCCTTGCGGATCGTCCCAAGGACGCGGAAGAAGCCGCCAATCGTGCCATCGCACTGGACGGCGCTGCCGGCCAGTCGTACCTGATCCGTGGAGAGGCGCGGCGCGTGCAAAAGAACTTCGATGAGGCCATTGAAGACTATCATCGCGCCATTGAGGTTCAGGAATTCCGTTCCAGCGTTCTTCGTACGGTGGCATTTTGGGCGGTTGGTACCGGAATGCGGAAGCACCGCAGCGGAACTCAGTTCTTGTATCGTTCGCAAAAGGCATCCGCGTACTATGGGCTCTGTGCCGCCGAAGTCGGCAGAGACAACTATCTGCGCGCAATCAAGTATTGCCAGGACTCGCTCAATACGGAGGGCGACGATCCGGAAACGCTGGTGCTCCTCGGCGAGTGTTACACGCGTCTCTTCAATAACGACAACCGGCGCGTCTATTTACTGTCGGCAAAAGGCGATTTCGAAGCTGCCTTGCGCATCAATCCCAACATGGAGCAAGCCGAGGTGTTCCGGCAGAAGCTGAAAGAAATCCACGAGCTGCTCAGTGAGGTACGGTGATCCATCCGTGCGGCGGGCCTCAATCGGATGTGGGCGACGGTCTGCCAGCGCATCGGTGCGACAATTGGGACTGCGGGTATGGGCGATTTTCCGGAATTCATGAAGCGTCCGGCTAACCGGATTGCGAGCACTCAGCAGGCGACGCCTGGAGTCGAGGGATACGTGTTCGACGGCGACGACGGCAGCCAGATGGCGTTTTGGACATGCCATCGAACGGCGGCGTCCGCGGCGCACGTTCACGACTACGACGAATATATGCTGGTGGTCGAGGGCTGTTACACGCTACTCATAGATGGGCAGCGCGTGCCGGTGAAGGCTGGAGAGGAATACCTGATTCCGCGTGGTGTCTCGCACGGCGGCGAAGTTGTGGCCGGGACCAGAACCATCCACGCTTTTG
>CAZFOP010000134.1:0-8959 GCA_964520085.1 uncultured Solibacteraceae bacterium
AATACAAGCTGCCCTGGACGCGCATGCACGCGCTCAAGGACTACTACGGCATGGCGCGCATTCTGGAGGAGTTTCCACGCATACACCAGACCTTCAACCTGGTGCCTTCCATGGTGGCGCAGGTGGACGAATACGCTTCGGGAGCGGCCCGCGATCCGTTTTTCGACGTGGCGCTGAAACCGGCCGAATCGCTCACCGACGCCGAGCGCGCTTTTTTGCTGCGGCATTCGTTTTATTCCGATCCGCAGCACATGATCTACCGTTACCCGCGCTACGGCGAGCTGTTCGACGCCTGGCAGGGGCAGAAGAACGCCGGGGCGCGCGCGCTGTTCGGGCCGCAGGATTTTCGCGATCTGCAGATGTGGTCGCAACTGGCCTGGTTCGACGAGGAGTTTCGGGAACACGACGAGGAAGTGCGAGACTGGGTGCGCCGCGGACGCAATTTCACGCCGGCCGACCAGGCGCGCATGGGAGCCAAGCAGCGCGAGATTGTGGCCCAGGTGACGCCGGAGTACCGCAAGCTGGCGGCGTCGGGACAGATTGAAATCTCCACCACGCCTTACTATCACCCGATTCTGCCGCTGGTATGCGATTCGGCGATCGCTGGCGTTTCGCATCCCGGCGTGCCCTTGCCACCGCGTTTCCGTTATCCGGGCGATGCGCGCAAGCAACTCGCCATGGCGCGCGAATTCACCGCGCAAACCTTCGGCACCGCACCGGCGGGACTCTGGCCGTCGGAGGGATCGGTTTCCGACGAAGCCTTCTCGATCGCCGCCGAGCTGGGCTACCGCTGGGCGGCCACGGACAGCGGCGTGCTCAACCGCACGCTGGGCCGCGGCGTGGGCGTGGATGGATTATACCGGCCCTACCGCTGGCAGCAGGGCGGGCGTTCGCTGGGCGTGATTTTCCGCGACCATTACTTGAGCGACCTGATCGGCTTCGTCTACTCGAAAATGGATGCCACCGCGGCGGCCGACGATTTTTTGAAGCGCATTTACGACAACTGCGCCGGCATTCTGGGCGCCGGCCGCGACGCTCTGGTCCCGATCATTCTCGATGGCGAAAATGCCTGGGAGTACTTCGATCACAACGGGCGCCCGTTTCTGCGCGAGCTTTACCGGCGGATCCAGGGCGACTTGCGCTTGACCGCGGTCACCGTCAGCGAAGCCTTCGAGCGCATGGCCCCGGAGCCGCTCGGCGGCATCTTCCCCGGTTCCTGGATCAACGCCAACTTCGACGTGTGGATTGGCGCCGAGGAGGACAATCAGGCGTGGACGCAATTGTTGCGCGCCCGCGAGACTTTCGATTCGACGCCCGCCGTGAGCGAAGAGAAGCGGCGGATGGCTTACGAAGAGCTGCTAATCGCCGAGGGCAGCGACTGGTGCTGGTGGTATGGACCGGAGCACGATTCCGCCAACCGCCCGGAGTTCGATCAGCTATACCGCAGCCATCTCGCCAACGTCTACCGCTTCCTCGGCCTGATGCCGCCCGAGGAGCTTTCGCGGCCCATCCTGCGCATGACGCTGCCCGCCGTGCTGGTGGCGCCCTCGGGACCGATCCGGCCGGTAATCGATGGCGATGTCACGTCCTATTTCGAGTGGCTGGGCGCCGGCGTTTACCAAGTCGATGAACGAAGCGGATCCATGCACGGCAAGAAGTTTCTGGTGAAGGAAGTATTGTACGGCTCCGACGGCAAAGACTTTTTCCTGCGCATCGACGTGAACCCGGGATACGAGGAGCACGTCGGCGGCATGGAAGCTCGCTTCACCGGCCAGACGCTGGACGGCGCGCACACGAGCCAGGTCACCATTGGCTTCACAGGCGGCACCGTACAGCCACTGGAGGTCAAGATGGCCGTTCCGGCGGACGGCGCTGTGGAATGCGCATTTGCCCGCGTGCTGGAAATGCGAATCGCGCTGGCGGCGCTGGGCATCGCCGAAGGCTGCGGATTGCGCTTTCAATCCTCACTGTGGGAAGGCGGTCTTCCCGTTGACGCCATTCCGCACCAGGGTTGGCTGGAAATGAAATCCACCGATCCGGCGCGATTCGAAGACTGAGGAACAACGCAAGAATCGCTTCGCGGTGTCGTGCGCGGCTGCTGCAACATGCCGGCGGTAGTTTCGTCCATCTCCGAAGGGTTGCAATACGGCGACAGGTTGCGACGAATCGGCGAACGCCTCGCGGTTTTCGCGCCGGTAGAGCTTCACTCGCCTACCGAATCTGGCCTGTCCAGGAGCCGTACGCCGGCAGCACGACGTTGTTCAAATCGGCCGACTGGCCGGCTTTCCCGAACGACCTGAGCAGGATCGACGCCCGTTTGCCGCGCAGCCCCTGGGGTTTCAGGTTGAAGCTCAGGGTATGCGGGGCTGAGATTGAGGGCTATCAGAACCGCCGTGCCGTGGTCTGTCCAGCGGAGATACGACAGCACGTTGTGGTCCGTCTCATTCACCAGAACGAAATCGCCGTCACTGAGCGCGCGGCTTGTTACAATCATCTCAACCAAGGGGTCAAAACATGTTGCAGGTAGTCGTGTCTCGCCGTTCAGCGACATTGGCGGTTCTCATACTGGCAATCGGCGGACGATTCACATTGCAGGCGGTCGCCGCGGAGCAGAGGCTTTCCGATCTGGCCTACGCCGGCCACCATGTGGATCAGGGTGCCGTCGTGATCGGCACTTCCGGCGCGGCGAAGATTCGAATCTCCTTTGTAACATCGACATTGGCGCGTGTCCAGATATCCCCCACGGGTGAGTTTCCCATCAATCCGTCGCCGGCTGTGATAAGCGGCGTGCCGCACCTCGACAGAATCTCGGTTTCGAGTCACAAGGGCTCGCTGGTCATCAGGACGTCGGGCCTCTCGCTCCATGTGAGCAAGGCTCACCTGCGCGTGGATGCCTTCGACGCCGACAACAAGACGCCCCTCACGCTGGAAAGCCCCGGCGATGGGACTAGTTGGGATACCACCAGCGGGAGTCTGCGTCAGAGCCGCATTCTGAATGACGCCGAGCACATTTATGGGCTGGGTGAGGACAACGCCAATCGGGGCACGCTCGACCGTCGTGGAACCGTGCGCGATATGTGGACCGGCCAGCAGATTCGCTCGGGCAACGTCACTGCCAATTACCCGGTTCCGTTTTACCTCTCCACGGGTACAAACGGCCGCGGCTATGGATGCTATGTCGACAACGTCTGGCACCTTAGATTCGATCTGGGCAAAGCGCAGAAAGACCGGCTCACCTGGACATCGCCCGGAGGCCCGCTCGATTACTACATCATCAACGGCCCATCGTTCAAATCGATAATTGACCAATACACGCAACTCACGGGCAGGCCGACGATGCTGCCGCTGTATGCTTTCGGGTTTTGGCAGAGCCGTTGTTTTTTCAAAAACTTTCCGGACATTCAGCGGACGGTGGATCGTCTCAAGGCTGGCGGGCTGCCGCTGGACGTGCTGGTGGTTGACTCGGACTGGGACAAGACTGACATGGATTTCCAGTGGAAACCCGAGTTCCTGGGCGAGCGGACGGCGGAGGATTGGATTCGCGGCCTGCATGCCAATGGAGCCAGGACGATGCTTTCGACCAAGGGCCCCATGATCGCAAAGGAAGCTGAGAACTATCCCGAGGCTTTGAGTAAAGGTCTCTTTGCCACCGATGGACACGGGAAGACGCTGACAACTGGGTATTACGGCGGTGACTTGATGGACTTCACGCATCCTGACATGGAGGCGTGGCTCACGACGCAACTCCAACCGCTGTCGAAGCAGGGCATCGACGCCTGGTGGCTCGACCTGATCGAGCCAGAAGGCGAACCGCCGCAAGCGGTCTATCACGCGGGTAAGAGCGCCGACGTACACAACACGTTCCCGCTGCTGAACTACCGGACCTATTTCGACTACGAGCGCGCCATCCATCCGGATAGCCGGCCCGTGATTCTGGGTCGCGCGGCATCGGCCGGAACGCAGCGTTACAGCGGCATTGTGTGGACCGGGGACATCAATTCGGATTGGCCGACGTTTCAGGCGCATATTCCCGAGGCGCAGAACACGGGCCTGTCGGGGCTGCCCTACTGGACCAACGACAGCGGCGGTTTCATCAGCGGCTTTCTGGACCACGACCGCTTCGGCGCCCATGCGGAACTCTACGAACGCTGGTTCGAATTCACCTGTTTCGCGCCCATCGCGCGGGCCCACAAGGCCGGTCCGTCGGAGCCTTACGAGTATGGCCCCGTGGTGGAGGCCACCGCCAAAAAGTATCTGCAATTGCGCTACCGGCTGTTGCCGTACATCTATAACAGTGCCCATGAAGCGGCCAGCACCGGCTTGCCAATGCTGCGGCCGCTGGTTCTGGAGTATCAGAACGATCCCGGTTCGGCGGTCGCCAAAACCGAGTACCTGTTCGGCCACGATCTGCTGGTTGCCCCAGTCGTATTGGCCCGGACGACCGCGCGGCCGGTTTATTTTCCACCGGGCCGTTGGATTAGCTACGACGAAGGTTTTGAAATGTCAGGCAGCGTCACCGTCAACGTGGCGGCGCCTCATGACCGCATCCCGTTGTTTGTGCGCGCCGGGTCGATTCTGCCCACTGCGCCGGATATGATGTTCTCGAGCGAAAAGCCGTGGGATCCCATCACGCTCGATATCTGGCCGGCGGGCGTCTCCACAGGATCGCTCTATCAGGACGACGGGAGCACAACCGCGTTCACCAAGGGTGAATCGACCACGACGACATTCCGATCGGTGGAGCAGGCTGGAAAGAGCCTGGCGTTTCGCATTGAGCCATCCAATTGGAAATTCGGTCCCAAACAATGGATCGCACGATTTCATCTAACCTCGGTTCCCACCGCCGTTAAACTGGATGGCAAGCCAGTTCCGGCCACGGCTGACTCGACCGCAAGCCCCGCTTGGTCCTTCGATGCCGCGGCTAACACACTGACCGTGAGACTGCCGGGCGAGCATGCCGCCCACGCGCTGGCCATCGCGCTGGACGGTTCCTCTCATCCGCGCCCAGCGGCCCCCAAGGTGGATGTGCAGGCAACGGTAAGCGCCGCGGCGCCAGTCGAGCGGAAGCAGATCGCGCAGTTCCTTCCGCCGCCGAAGTTGCCAATCCGCATCGAAGCGGCTAACTTCGACAAGGGTGGCGAAGGGCTCGGCTTCCACGTAGCCAAGCCGGCCTCGGAATCCGCTTACCGGCAGGAGGGCGTGCCGATCGTCAACTCCACCGACGCTGGCGGTGGGTATGCGATACCGGATCTCCAGCAGGATGACTGGCTGGCGTACACTCTGGACGCGAACGATGGTGGGTGGTTTACGGTTTCGGTGCGCGTGCTTCCCACGACCGATGCCGCTTTCGTCCTCTTGCGGGAACATGGGAAGGTACTCACCACGGTTGCGATTCGCGCTCCCGGCCAGAACGGCACGGAGTGGACCAGTGTGCCAGGTCAATCGCCGTTCTATCTGCCGCCTGGAGAGCAAATACTGATCGCGCGTGTTGCCCGGCCCGAGTTTCAGCTTGGCAATTTCACCTTCACCAAATTGAAGGGCGCCACCGTGACCGTGGAAGCTGAGGCCGGCACCACGACCGTAGCGGCAGTCAACAACGATCACGAGGGCTACAAGGGAGAGGGCTTTGTCGCCGGAATCGGCAGCAGAACTTCGTCGGTGAAGATCCCCGTCGAGGTGCCTGCCGACGGCAGGTACCTGGTCACCGTGCGCTATTCCAATGGTTCGGACGATGCAAAAGTCTCATTCACGCCCATAGGCAGCCAAGCGGTCGCCGTGTGGCTTCCTTCCACTGAAGATTGGGACCAATGGGCTGAAGCCGGGACAATCGTCGAACTCAAGGCCGGGCACACCGAGATTCAAGTTAGCGGCACCGGTGTGGGCACTGTTAATATCGACCAACTAAAACTAATTACTCCGCCGCAAACTGACAGCCCACGGTAATGGCCGTTGTTCGCAAGTGGTACGAACATCTGTCTCTGCGATCTGTTGGAACTTGGGAACCGGCGCAGCAAGGTGGTGCCGGCCAGCACTGAACCCCATCTCCGCGCGTCGTTACAATGTTTATCGATGCCTGAATTCGACGTGGTGGGTGTCGGCCTCAACGCCACCGACACGATGCTAATGGTGCCGCATTTCCCGGCCTATGCCGGCAAGGTGCCGTTCGACGAAGAAGTGATGAGTCCCGGCGGGCAGGTCGCCAGCGCCATGGTGGCGTGCGCGCGGCTGGGGCTGCGGGCGAAGTACATTGGCTCGGTGGGCGACGACGAACGCGGCCGGGTCCAGATGGAAAGCCTGCGCTCGACGGGCGTCAACTTGGACCATGTGCAGCTCCGCCAAGGCTGCCCCAACCAATCCGCTTACATCATCGTCGATCGCTCGACCGGCGAGCGCACCGTGTTGTGGCGGCGCGAGGATTGCCTGCGCATCGACCCCAGTGAAATCTCCGACGAGCAGATTACCAGCGCGCGCCTGTTGCATATCGATGGTCACGATGCTCCCGCCGTGGCACATGCCGCCGCCATCGCGCGCCGCCACGGCATCCCGGTCACGGTCGACGTGGACACCATCTACCGCGGCTTCGATCAGGTGCTCCCAAATGTCGATTATCTGGTAGCCAGCGCCGATTTCCCCGCCAATTGGACCGGCCTCCGCGACCCGTTCGAGGCGCTCGAAACCCTGCAAACCGAATACGGCATGAAGGTCGCGGCGATGACGCTCGGCGCGCACGGGGCGCTGGCGCGCATGGGTGGCCACTTCATTTACGCGCCGGCCTACGTGGTGAATTGCGTCGACACTACGGGTGCTGGAGACGTGTTTCACGGGGCGTTCTGCTATGCTGTTTTGCAAGGGATGACGATGCCTGCCTCTTTGGATTTCTCGAACGCCATGGCCGCCCTGAATTGCACCGCAATGGGAGCCCGCGGTGGGATTTACGGCCTCGATGAAATCCGCCGTCTGATGGCGCGCGGGGAGCGGCGGTCCGATCCCGATGTTGCCGCGCGCGCCCCTTTGGCCGACTAAATGTTCCCGCTACGCGACACAGAGCCGAGCTACTCCAAGCCCGTGGTCACGGTCCTGCTGATCGTGGTCAACATCCTGGTGTTCCTGTTCGAGTTCTCGCTCGACCCTTATACGCGCAACGCTTTCATTTCCGCCTACGGCATGGTGCCGGATCATTTCACCGTGTCGAGCGTTTTCACTTCCATGTTTCTGCACGCCGGCTGGCTGCACGTGCTTGGCAACATGTGGTTCCTCTGGATTTTCGGCGACAACATCGAAGATATTCTGGGCCACGGCAAGTTCCTGCTCTTCTATCTGATGTGCGGCGTGGTGGCGGCGCTGGCGCAGTTCTTATTCAACCCCTTCTCGCGCGTCCCTATGGTGGGCGCGTCCGGCGCTATCGCCGGTGTGATGGGCGCCTATATGGTGAAGTTCCCGCGCTCCCGCATCGTGACCTTCGTTTTCGTTTTCTTCTTCTTTACCACTGTCGACGTTCCGGCCTGGGCCATGCTGATCTATTGGTTCGTGCTGCAATTAGTCGGCGGTTTTGACAGCATCGCGGCTTCGCTGTATTCCCGTGGCGGCGGCACGGCGTTTCTAGCCCATGTGGGTGGGTTCATCGCGGGCATGGTTCTCATATTTCTGCTGGGCACGCGCCAGCGCTATTCCCGCCGCCGCGATTTATCCTGGTAAATGAAACCACTTACTCAGTCACCGTTTCGCAATAGTCGCTCCAACCGCTCCCTGACGGTCGCGGCCCTGAGTGTGCATCGGAGCCGCGACCGTCAGGGAGCGGTTGCCGGCAATTGGACTGGGTATCGCCCGATAGGCCATGACTGGAGGTGCTGCCATGCCCGATGAAACCGCCGCCCCGCGCGTTAGCCTGGACGTGCTGGCCATCGCGGCCCACCCCGACGACGTGGAACAAACCTGTGGTGGCACGCTCCTCCGCATGGCGGAAATGGGCCATCGCACCGGCGTGCTCGATCTCACCGCCGGCGACATGGGCTCGCGGGGCACGTCCGACGAGCGAATTGCCGAATCGCAGATGGCCGCGCGTCACCTCATGCTGGCCTGGCGTGGCAATCAGCACATGCCCGACGCGCGCCTGGAAAACACGATTACGGCGCGCATGACTCTTGCCATGCGAATCCGCGAGCTGAAGCCGCGCGTCGTGATTCTGCCGTATTGGGAAGCGCGCCACCCCGACCATTACCGCGCCAGCGAAATCGGCTTCGAAGCGTGTTTCCTCGCAGGACTGAAGAAGCTCGATGAGAATTCCGAGCCGCACCGTCCCCAGAAGATTCTCTATTCGAGTCTGTACGCCGACGTGAAGCCGTCCTTCATCGTCGATATCAGCGCCCAGTTCGAGCGCCGCATGGAATCGCTGTTGACTTACCGGTCGCAGTATGGCGCGGCGGACGCCGGTGGCCTGTTCCCCGTTGAACCGGAGATCCGCGAACGCCTCGGTGCCATCGCCCGCTTCTACGGCAACCTGATTGGCGTGCGATATGGCGAGCCCTTCGTAGTCAAGGAAGCGATGCGGATCGACGACATCGTAGCCATGCCGGTAAGGTCGATCTAACAAGAGAAGACCACCGCCACGGATGAACACAGATACACACGGATAAGACCACTGAAGAACTTTATCGCGCTGTCTCTCTTCCGGCGTTCCTCGCATTGAAGCGGAGGATCGGGGATCGTGCGCCCGCCGCAACACCCAGAAACAAATGGGGCGCACACCCGCGACTCACTTCCGCGGAACGTACGCCCCACTCTTTCGTTCGGGCCGGGTATGCCCAGCCGAGCTGCTTGCGGCGCGCCGCTTACACTGCGACGGGCTGCGCGGCGTATTGTTTCGCCATCGTTTCCAGGCTCAGCGGCTTGTAATCGTTGGCGTGACCGGCCTGGCCGAACTGGGTCATGCGCAGCGCCACCACTTTCTTCATGGCCTCGC
>CAZFOP010000135.1:0-8863 GCA_964520085.1 uncultured Solibacteraceae bacterium
AAGTATCTCACCCAGATCGCGCGCCGGACCATTCTGAGCGATAACGCCATCAGCGTGCTGGTGCCCATCCTGGAGGACATCGTCGGCTGGGACGGCGCACGCATCCACGCGTTCCTCGAAAGCCACGGGTTCGTGCTGCGGGAATGGGAGAAGGTGCGAACCGATCTGCTCACCATCAGCAACGCCACACCACCGACAACGACGATTTCCGCGGGTGCCTAATTGCGCCGCGGCGGTGGGACAGACGATCGGTTCTTGTCGCCTGTTTCGCCAGCGGCGGCCGCACGCCGGCAGGGCGGAAAGCCACCGGCGTGCCATTTTTCAAGCTGGAGAGTTACAATTCCAACGGCCGACGCCAATCGCTCAAGACTTTCCGGAGCGTCGCTGACGCTGTGTTATATGTAGCTGTTCCGAGGTGAAGTCGTGAAAACGTTTGGCTGGATCACGCTGATGGCGTGCGTGTTTGGAACCGCCGCTTCCGCCCAAAAGCCGGAGCAGTCGGAAGGCTCGTTCTTCAACGTGCGGGCGTTCGGTGCGCTGGGCGATGGCGCGACGCTCGATACGGCCGCGATCGAAAAGGCGATAACAGCGGCCAATGCGGCAGGCGGCGGCACGGTTGTCCTTCCCCCGGGCACTTATGTCAGCGGGACATTGGAACTGTTGAGCAACGTTACGCTCGATCTTCAGGCCGGAGCCGTGCTCCAGGCCAGTCCGGACCTGGAGGACTACGGCAGCACCGCGGCATACGGCTTCGGCCGGAAATACGGCATCGACAGTTCGGGAGAAGGGTTCCGCGTCGGGCTGATCGTGGCACGGCAGGCAACGAATGTCTCCATTGTCGGCCGCGGCACCATCGATGGCAACGGCGATTCGTTCTTCGATCTGAAATCGATCCACAACGGCGCCGATTTCGACCCCCAGTTCACCAGGCAAGGCGCGGATTACGACTCCCCCAAGTACGGCCTGGAGTTCGGACCCGTCGAGGTCGGCCCCAACGGGCGGCCGGGAACCATGATCATATTTTCCGATTGCCGGAACATCCTGGTCCGCGACGTGACGCTGAGCAACGCGCCGAATTGGACGATGCATTTACAGGGGTCCGAAGGGGCTGTCATCTCCGGCATTCATATCGTCAACGATGTGCGGATTCCGAATAACGACGGAATCGACTGCATGCGATGCAAGCGCGTGCAAATCTCGGACTGCGATATCCGCGCGGGCGACGACGATTTCGCGATCGTCTCCAGCGAGGATGTCCATGTGAATAACTGCTCGTTAGTGTCTCTCTCTGCCGCGGTCCGGCTGGAGGATACGCGTTACGCGACATTCAGCAATTTGTCGATCCACGCCAACCGGGGGCTCGGCGTGTTCAGCGTCGGCGAGGAGCACACGGCGCATGTGCTGTTTTCGAATATTACGATGGAGACGAACCTGATCACCGGGCACTGGTGGGGGAAGGCGGAACCGATTTATATCGCGGCTCAGCAAGGCAATGGAAAAGCGGAGATCCGGGATATACACTTCACGAACATGACCATCGAGGCGGAGGCCGGAATGGTGATGTTCGGAAATCCCGACGCCATCGTGCGGGACATCTACCTGGAGCAAATCTGCATGCACGTGCGCGCGCCGCTGCCGCGCATAGCGCAGTCCGTCGGCGGCAACTTCGATCTGCGCTGGACCGCCCTCGGCTTGAGCAAGGCAATCTTCCAGCATGACATCCCAGCGCTATATCTGCGCTATCTGGACGGACTTCACGTTCGGGACTTCGATTTGACCTGGGGCGACAACTTGCCCGCTTATTTCCTGATCGCTGTGCAAGCCGAAGACTCGAAAAACCTGGACTACGGCGATCTTAATCCAACGTCGCATCCGGGCACGGCTTCGAAGCCGGTAGCGGTGCACTAATCGGCGCGCCTGACGCACATCTCTCACAGCCGCTCGACCGCGGGGAGTTGCCCAGTCTTGCCAGCAGCGTGGCGATTCAACGCGATGTTCCGCTCGTTAACCGCCTGGAGCGTGCGTCAAGAAATGTCGAGATGACTCGACACAGCAGGCTTGACAGCCCGCGCCACGCCGGCAGGCTGAATGGTGAGCAATGCGGATTAAAAAACTCCCTGGCGGCTCAGCTATTGGGTGACGTAAACGGTTGGGCCGTTGCTGGCCACGCCGCCGACGGTGATCACCACCGGGTATGCGCCGGCGCTCAGGCCTGCCGGCACGATGATGTTAGCTTGATCCAGCCCCACATAGCCCGGTGCCAGGCCGAGGAACTGGTACTTTGACGCCGAGGTCCAACCGCCGACGGTTGCGCTCCATGGCAGCAACGTGGGAGATAACTGTGTGAGAGACGCGGCCACGCCATCGGCAGGCGTGTTCGAAACGGAGCCGATGCCGGTCAGGTACACCTGGAGATAATCGCCGGCCTTGGCGGGATTCGACTGACCATTGACGGAACTGTCCTGGTTCAGCACGGCGGCTTGGCCAGCGGCATTCTCGAAAATGTACGGCGCGGCCTGAGCCACGTTGAACTCGACCGGCCCGCTGGAGCCGCAAGTATCGTTCACGATGGCCACCGCCGTCCCGGTTCCGGCTTCAAACGGTATTTGGATGTTGACCTGGCCCCAGCCAGCGTAGAACATCGGCGCGTTCACCCCGTTGACGGAAACCGTGACGCCGGAGAGCGATGTAGTCAGCGGGAAGCCGCTAAAAACTTGCGCAAAAGGCGCCAGGCCGCTGCCGAAGATGGCGACGAGCGATCCCGCCGCCACCGGCCCAGTCGAAAAACTGGCGTCGTTCACTATGCCGCCGGGAAAAACGTCGGGGATGCCGCCACCCACGCCAAGCTGGGCCACGAACGCGTCCGGGGCGACGCCCGGATACGATGGAGTGGCGGACCCGCTGGTGGTGGGGAAGTTGGTCGATGTGGTGACGCCGGCAACCACCAGCCCGGCCGCGCAGTTCAGCGCCACGCCGGTGCCGAAATCGCCATTATTGGTGGCTCCGGTGGGAAGGGTCGCCGTGTCACTACCGCCGAGATAGCTAGAAAACAGCAGGCCGGAGCCCGACGGATTCAGGCCGGCGACGAAGGCGTTAGTGGTGCCCTGGTTTGATCTTTGGAACGCGTCGCCGGTGATGGGGAAATTGGTGGAACTGGTGCCGCCGGTGATATACGAATTGCCCGTCGAATCGATGGCAATGGACCCACCGAAATCGGTGCCGCTGCCTCCCAGATAGGTCGAGTAGAGCAGCGTCTTACCACTGCCGTCCAGCCGCGTGACGAAGGCGTCACTGTTGCCACCGCCGTAGGTGGATTGATATGCGCCGGGCGTCACCGGAAAATTGGTGGATGACGTGTCGCCGGTCACATACACAACGCCGCTCGAATCCACCGCGATCCCGTTACCCTCGTCGTTTCCGTTTCCACCAAGATACGTCGAGTAGATCAGCGCAACGCCGCTGCTGGTCGCGCTGACCGCACCAAGCTTGGCGACAAATGCGTTTTGGGTTCCTTTGAGCGCGGATTGATAAGGCCCGAATACCGGAAAATTCGTGGAGGTGGTGGACCCGGTGACGAACGCGTCGCCCGCGGCATCCGCAGTGATCGCATTTCCGAAATCGGTGCCTGTGCCCCCGAGGTAGGTTGAGTAAACTCCAGCGCCGGCCGAAGTGAATTCCACTACGAAGGCATTACTGGACTTCCCATGCAGGCCGGTCTGTGCCGCGCCGGCGCTGACCAGCAGATCTGTCGAATTCGTGGTGCCCACCAAGTAGACGTTGTCGGCCGAATCGAGCGCGATCCCGCTGAACAGATCGGTGCCCGATCCACCATAATAGTGGGAAAAATATAAGCTCTGGGAACTGTTCAGCTTCATGACAAAAGCGTCGAGGCTGTAACCGGGATAATAATTTAGGTAAGACGTATCGGCATAAAGATACGCGGAGTCGGTCTCGCCAGCCACGTAAATGTACCCTTGCGAATCCACCGCGATAGCGTTGCACACGGCATCGCCGGGCGATGCGCCAATATAGGTGTAAGCCACCGTGGTGCCGGCAGAGTTGAGCTTGGCGACGAAACAACCGTAATAACCAGATGAGGCAAGCACCGATCCCGTCGTGTAACTGTTGCCGGATGGATCGAGAGCCACGCCCGAGGCTTGCGTGTTGAGGGCGCCGGTAGACAGTACGTAGCTGGCCCAGGTGAGCGCTGGATCGATAACGAGCGCTGCGGAGCGGTCATACGAGCCGAGCGCGAAGCGCACCTCGCGCCCGCGCACCTGGTAGCTCGCGGCAACCTGGCGGCGCTGGCCGTCGTAATCCTGGTAGACGATGGGACGATGCTGGCGCAATTCCCCGCCCTGGGTGGCGATCACCAGGTCACCCGCGTCATCCACCCGCAGCGCCTGGGCGCCTTCCACGTGAAGGCGGATGCGGCGCGGGTCGGCGCCACGCGCCAGTACGAGGTCATATTCCAGGCGGCCATCGTTGACGTAATACAACACGTCGATACCCGGGTACATTTGCGAGTAGCGAACGCGCGAGTAAGTGGGGATATTCTTAAGCCAGCGCGAGGGCTGATTACCTTCCAGATAATTGACCACGCCGGGCAGCGCTTCCTCGCCCTGGCCATGTACGCCGCGGCGGGCGGAATCGAAGACCACGGCCACACGGGCCTGGCGCGAAATCCACTCGGCGCGTCCGGGGCCGAGCGTCAACGCGGCGCCAGAGGTGCGGGCGATGAATTCCGACCGTCCGGGATCCTGACCTCGGTTCGGTTCAAAGGCGACCGGCAGGCGGGCGGCCGACGCCAGGGCGGCAGTAAGGAGCAGCAACAACGCGCATCTCATAGGGTTAACTCGATTTCCCCTCTACTATACATATCCTTGTGGGGCACGGAAGGTTTCGAAAATTGTTGTCTGCAAGGGCTTGTCGAGGAATAATCGGTTCCATCGCCGGCTACCGACTGCCTGACGGTCGCGGCTCGGACTCGCCGGCGGGCCAGGTGTGCGCCATTTTGTCCCCAGTTGGTGCGTTACAAGATGCGTAAGAGGATCTAGAATGAAACCAGCACTCAAAACACCGCAAGGAGGAGAACATGCATAAATCACTTCACGCTATGGCAATAGCCGCTTTGGCCCTGGCACTGCCACTGGCGGCTTCGGCGCAGACCAACCTGAACCTGGACACCGGCGCCACGGGAACCTCGGGCGGAGACATCGCTTTTGGCGCGAGCGGCATCGCACCGGTAGGCGCGGCGACACTATTCAGCCTCGGCCCTGAGGGCAACGCCGCCTTCAGCACCTTTACCGAATCCCTCCTTGCGGAGTTCGCCGCGGAGTATTCGGCGACCCCGATCGGCAGCAGCAGCCTAGTGGTCAACGAGCTTTTCGCCGTGCACACCAACGGCGGAAACTACGCCAAGCTCCTGGTGACGGCCGTCAGCAGCGGATCGATCACCATGACGTACGTCACTTACAACACCAGCGGGGCGCAGATCCAGGGAGCCAATGCGACCTTGGGCGGGCAAAGCGGACCTGGCGTGCCGTCGATTGCCTCGGTGCTAAACAACTACAGCTCGATTGTGCCCAACGCGCCCAACTACGGCATCGCGCCGGGAACGCTGATCGTGATCTATGGCTCGAATCTGGCGGCGGCGGGGGGCCCACAAACGTTGCAGGACCCCAGTAAGGCTCTGCCGCTCACGCTTTCCGGATCCAGCGTCTCGGTCACGGTGAACGGCACAACCGTGCAGCCAGCGTTTTACTACGCGTTCCCCGGCCAGATCGCCGTGGTGCTTCCGTCCAGCACGCCAGTAGGAACGGGCACGATTACCGTGTCCTATGGTGGGCAGACCAGCGCGCCGGCGCCCATCAAGGTGGTGGCGAGCGCGTTTGGATTCGATTACTATGGCGGCGCACTGGCCGCGGTAACCGACAACGGCGACGGACACCTAATTACCACCAGCGACTCGGCAAAGCCGGGCGAAGTCATCGTGTTCTGGGGCGCGGGTATTGGTGCGGACACGAAGAACACCGACGTGAGTCCGCCGACAGACTTCACTCCCCTCAGCGGCATCACGGCGCTCTATTTCGGCAGCGTTAAGGTGCCGATGGCTTATCAAGGGAGGTCCCCCTACCAAGGCGTCGATCAGATTGCCGTAGTCGTTCCGTCCAACGCGCCCACCGGTTGCGCAGTTTCGGTCGCGGCGGTGAGCGGCAGCGGCAGCAGCGCCATGGTCAGCAATTTCGTCACACTCCCCATCGCCACGAACGGCGGCACCTGCGTCGATCCGCTCTCCAATCTCAACCCAACTCAATCGACCACGCTGTCCGGTAAGGGCACCGTGAAGTTCGGCGAAATCGCGATCGCTCAGGAGACTGATTCTAGCGGGACCGCGGATGAGGCCATTGCGATCTTCTATAGCATCAGCGGCAGCTCGTTGACCGGTTACCAGAGCAGTTCCCGGCCGTCGTACGGAAGTTGTTTCGTCACGCAGAGCAACGCGTCGACCGTGACCAGCCCGTACACGCTGACTGGCCTCAATGCCGGTTCAGTCTCGGTGCAAGGGCCCAACGGTAGTGTGACACTGACAACCTATCCACAACTTCCAGGAGACTACATCGCCCAACTGGCGTCGGGATTCGTACCGGCTTCCGGAGGAACCTTCACCTTCACCGGCACGGGCGGAGTGGATGTAGGGGCCTTCTCGGCACCGGTGGTCTTCACTACCCCTCTGGTTTGGACCAACGCCAGCTCGGATGGGACAGTTACTCGCGGGTCGGGAGTAACGGTGAATTGGAGCGGCGGCGCCCCCGGCACGTTCGTGGAAATCACCGGCGATGCGGTGTCCTCGAGCGCGGCGTTCAGCGCCTCGTTTGTTTGCGACGCTCCGGTGAGCGCCGGGACGTTCACGGTTCCGCCGGCTGTATTGCTGGCATTGCCGGCTGGCAGCGGGAGTCTCGCGGTGGGCAATTACACGACCCCGACGAACTTCACAACGGCATCCCCGCAGTTGGATTTCGGATTCGCGATTGCATTCGCTTCGACTTCTATCGACGCAACCTATAACTGAGCTGGCGGGGCGCAGGTCTCGTCGTCACACGCATTGCGGGAGATCGCCGGTCCAACCGGCAACCGCTCCCTGCGGCGAGCGGCTCTGAGAACACTTCGGAGCCGCCGCCCCAGTTCGCGGTTGCCACAGTTGCCGCGCGACAACATCTTGCGTGCCTGCCGCGCGCAGCTGGCGTTTCGATCATAATAGCGGCAGGACCCCGCATGTCGCTCTCTCGCATCGCGGTGCCGTTGGTGGGCGGACTGGCGCTTGTGTGCCAGGCTGCGGGTCAGGTCGCCTGGAACGGCCGCGTGGTCGATGAGAACGATGCGCCGGTGGCCGGCGCGCGCGTGCGCCTCCGGCAAGAGGGGGCGGCTGCGCTAGAAGCGGTGTCGTCGCCCGCCGGATCGTTTGTCATTACCGTCCCCGCAGCTGGCCACTATCTGGTCACAGTGGACCGCGCCGGATATTTTCAGTTGCGCGATCAGGCGGTGGAGATCGCGGCCAGCGCCACCGAGACCACGCTCGTGCTGAATGTTCAGGAGGAAGTCTTCCAGAGCATCCACGTCGGCGCGCTGCCGAATCCGGTGGATGCGGCCGCTACCGGCGGCGAGGAGCGGCTGAGCGGCACAGAGATCAACGATGTTCCCTACCCCGCCACCGAGAGCCTGCGGAACGGCATGCGGTTGATACCGGGGATGATCGAAGATCCATCCGCAGGGCTGCATTTTCACGGTGCGGCGGAATATCAAACTCAGTACCTGTTGGACGGCGTGAATATCACGGACCCCATCAACGGCCACTACGCCACGCCGCTGGCGGTGGATGGAGTGCAATCGGTGGATCTGGAGGGCGCGCGCGAAAGCGTGCAATATGGCCCGGGCTCGGGCGGCACGCTAGCCATTCAGAGCGAGAGCGGAACCGATCAATACCGCTACACGATCACCAATTTCATCCCGGGAATCGACCAGCGTGGCGGCACGCGCATAGGCGATTGGGCCCCGCGAGGCGTCGTTTCCGGGCCCCTCGTGAAAGGCAGTGCGTGGTTCGCCGACAGCGTTAACGGCAACTACAACAACGGCTATGTTGCCGGCTTGCCTCCGGGCGCGGACACCAATGCGGCCTGGGCGCTGGGCAACCTGGCGCACGCGCAAGCGAATCTCTCTCCAGCCAACATTCTTTACGCCGACTTGCTGACCAACTTCGATCACCAGTCGCACTTTGGCCTGGGACCGCTGGACCCGGAATCCACTAGCTCCGGCCGGAGCGATCGC
The DNA here is from genome assembly GCA_964520085.1 of uncultured Solibacteraceae bacterium. Taxonomy (GTDB): domain Bacteria; phylum Acidobacteriota; class Terriglobia; order Bryobacterales; family Bryobacteraceae; genus Bog-375. Next base: position 8,326 of record CAZFOP010000135.1, read on the forward strand.
GAATGGCTGCTGTCGGCGAAGGATTCGCAATCCTGGTACGACGGGTCGCTGGTGGAAGTTGGACTGGCCTGGCAAGCGGTTTATCACCGGCAGGTGCCGGAGGGCACGGCACCCTATCTGGTGACGCCCGAAGGCCGCAGCGGGAATTACTTTGTCGATTCACGCCAGAACGGGAGCCGCGGGCAGGCGTTCATCACCTATTTTCCGCGTGCCCGCACGCTGCGCGGACGCCACCAATTGCAGACAGGTGCCACCGCGCAACGGTTGGATTACGATGCGCGATTCGCGCGCACGGAAAACGAAGTGATCGGCTTGAGTGGCTTACCGGAGTTCATTACCACGTTTCGGGGTAGTGGAGTATTCGATCGCGGGAACTTGGCCGCATCGGCGTATGTCAACGATCATTGGCAGCCGGGCGGCCGCGTCACGGTGGATGCGGGCGCGCGGCTGGATTGGGATGCGCTGGTGGGCAGGGCCACCGTTTCGCCGCGCATCGCAGCCGCCTGGGCGCCGATGGAGGACAGCCGCACCAAGCTCA
>CAZFOP010000136.1:0-8768 GCA_964520085.1 uncultured Solibacteraceae bacterium
CATACATGTTGAAACCGCTAGGGAAGCTGCGCGGCGCAGGATTGGTATGGTTCTTCGGCGCCGCCGTCTTCGCGCAAGAGTATTCGATCACGACCGTCGCCGGAGGAGCGCCACCCACGACGCCAGCCACGGCCGCCAGCACCGGGATCGGGACGGTGAAGCGGGTGACGGTGGACACCAGCGGCAACGTGTATTTCAGCGCCGGTCACGCGGTTTTCAAGGTCACAACCGGCGGAACGCTGACGCTGGTGGCGGGGAACTCGCGGCCCGGCTTTTCCGGCGACGGCGGGCCGGCGACGGCGGCGCAGCTCAACTCGCCCCAGGGACTGGCGGTGGATTCCCAAGGCAACCTCTACATCGCGGACCAGGTGAACAACCGAATACGCATGGTAACGCCGCAAGGTGTCATCAGTACGTTCGCCGGTAACGGCCGAGTGGGCGCGCCGCGGTTTTTGGGCGATGCCGGCCCGGCCACGGCGGCGAACCTCAACCAGCCCGGCGGCGTGGCGGTGGATCAGCATGGGAATGTCTACATCGCGGATACGGGCGACAACTCGATCCGTGAGGTCGGCACCAACGGCGTCATCAACACGATTGCGGGGAACGGTTTCCAAACCCAAGGCAACCCCGGCGATACTCTATTGGCGTCGGAATCCAAACTGACGCTGCCGGAAGACGTTTTCGTGGATAGCTCCGGCAACGTTTTCATCGCCGATACGGGCGACGCCGAGATTCGAGAGATCACTGCCACCACGGGCATCATCAATTTCGTCGCCGGAGCGTGCGACATTACCAGCTCCAGCACCAGCACCAACACCGGCGAGAGTTGTGCCATCGGCTATGCGGGCGACGGCGGACTGGCGAACCAAGCCGGGCTGGTCGAGCCGGTCGCGGTTGCCGTGGATTCGGCGGGGAACGTATACATCGCGGAGCCGACCGATGGCCGAATCCGCGAGGTCAGCACGATCAAGGGCAAAATCGACATCAACACAATTGTGGGCAACGGCACGCTGGGCTTTAGTGGAGACGGCGCCGCGGCGAACGCCGCCGAGTTGAACCGCCCGACCGGCGTGGCCGTGGATGGGTCGGGCAACATCTACATCGCCGATTCGCTCAACAACCGGATCCGCGTCGCGCAAGCGGGTGGCAGCGTCAAGACGTTCGCCGGCAACGGCGGCTACAGCTATTCGGGCGATGGCGGAGCGGCCACCAGCGCGCAGATGAATTCGCCGCACGCCGTGGTGGCGGACGGCGCCGGCAACTATTACATCGCCGACGCCGGCAATAACGTGGTGCGCAAGGTGAGCGCGAACGGCGTCATCACGACTTTCGCCGGCAACGGGTCAGCAGGCTCGACCGGCGACGGCAGCGCGGCGACCGGCGCGGAACTGAGCGGCCCGCAAGGCCTCGCGCTCGATAGCGCGGGCAATCTTTACATCGCCGACACGGGCAACTCACGGGTGCGCGAAGTGTCGGGCGGGACGATCACGACCGTCGCCGGCAACGGCACGGCGGGCTACGCGGGCGATGGCAGCGCGGCGACCAGCGCGCAACTATATGCGCCGGTGGGACTGGCGTTCGATGCGAAGGGCAACCTCTACATCGCCGATACCGACAACAGCGCCGTGCGCAAGGTCACCAACGGCGTGATTTCGACCGTCGCAGGAAATGGGCTGCAGGGCTACACGGGCGATGGCGGCGCGGCGTCGAAAGCCCAGTTGAACTACCCGCAGGGAGTGGCCGTGGATGCCGCTGGCAATCTTTACATCACGGACACGCTGAATTATGCGATCCGCATGGTGTCGCCGACCGGCAACATCGCGACCATCGCCGGTAATGGCGTGGCAGGCTACTCGGGCGACGGAGGCGCGGCCAGCCTGGCGCTGTTGAGCGACCCCACGGGGATTGCGGTGGACAGCGCGGGCAACGTTTTCTTTTCCGACGCCGGTGCCGCCGTACGCAAGATTTACGTGAACGGGCCGATCATTACGATCGCGGGCAACGGCGATCTGGGCTACTCGGGCGACGGTGGCATGGCTACCAGCGCATCGCTCAACGGGCCGGCCGGGATCGCAGTGGATCCGAAGGGCAACGTCTACATTGCCGATTCCGCCAACAACGCGGTGCGGCTGTTGCAATTCGCAGCCGGCGGCATTCAGCTTGCCGCGGTTACCAGCGCCGCCAGTGCCGCAACGGGCGCGGTCGCGCCGGGTGAAGTGATCGTGCTCTATGGCTCCGGCCTGGGGCCGGCCAACCTGGCAACATACAAACTGGTGAACGGAGACGTTCCCACGAGCGTCGGCGGGACGAGCGTCTACTTCGACGGTTCGCCGGCTCCGGTGCTCTATGCATCGGCCACGCAGGTGGCTGCCATTGTGCCCTTCGGCCTTACCGGCACCAGTGCGCAGGTCTATGTTGCATACCAGGGGCAGACTTCCGCACCGCTCACGCTCACGGTGGCGCAGGCCGTGCCCGCGCTGTTTACCGCCAACAACTCCGGCACGGGACAGGCGGCTGCCGTGAATGCGAGCGGGACATACAACAACGCCGCCAATCCGGCCAGCTCGGGCCAGTGGGTCTTCCTATACGGAACCGGCTTCGGCCAGACGAACCCGGCTGGCGAGGATGGCGCGCCGTCTTTGGAGCCTCCCGCGGGAGTGCTGCCGCTGCCGTTGCTGCAGCCGGTCACGGTTACCATCGGCGGCAAACCAGCCAATAGCAACTATGCCGGCGGCGCGCCCGACGCCGTCCAGGGGCTGATGCAGGTGAACGCGCAGATCCCCAGCGGCTTGCCGGCCGGCAACGCCGCCGTGGTGGTATCCGTAGGCGGTGTGCCGACCCAGGTGGGCGTCACGGTAGCGGTTTCGGGGAACTGACCGAGCGCACGCAGTCCTGAGTGGAGCGTCGGCGTTCGGCGCCTCGGTATGCCGAAATGTCGAGATTCATCTCGACGTTCCTTCACCCAGGGGCCACCGCATCCGTTGGCGCGCCCGCCGCGGCTTAACGCCAGTTGGGGAAAGGGTTCGTGCGGGCCTGGCGGCAGGCGGCAATCAGCTCTGGAAGTAGTTTGCGGCGGTCGAAGAGGCGGCCGAGCAACTGCGCTACCGCATCCTCTTCGTCCTCGATCCACTCGGGCGGGATGGCCTTCCAGGCCTGGTCCATCGCCTCTTCGGGAAAATGCATGGTTTGGCCGAGCCAGGGCTCGAAATCGTCGAGCGAACGCACGCTCGCGTAAACCAGGCGGCGCGGGTAGAGGCCTTGCAGCGGCGAATCCGGAAAATCCCAGTTGGGACCATTGAAGGCGAAGCCGTGGTCGATCATGCGCGCCACGAAGCCCAAGGTGCCGCCGGCGGACTCGGCGTGGCGCACCATGGCGCGGTAGAAGATACTTTGCCGGCCGTCGGCGTTGCCCACCCATTTGTCGAATACGAGGATGGCGCGGAAATCCTCGAGGTTGGCCACCTTAGGAAGCAGCGCATCGGGCAGGTAATCGTAGACGGCGGTGCGCGCGGGGTCGCCCGGATAGCGCGAGCCGAAATGCCAGCCGGGTTCGACCGGAATCTGCCGTGTGCCGAGAGTCAGGTGGATGGCGGGATTCTCGGCGAGGAAATCTTCACTCAGCCGGACCAGCGCCGTCTCGGGAGCCGCGACCTGGAGATAGGTGAGCAGGCGGGAAGCGAGCAACTCATTGACCAGGATGCGGCGGTGCTGGGGATTATTGCGGAATTTGACGACGTACCACTGGCCGTCGTCGGCTTCCATCAGGTGGGACTGGGCGCCTCCTCGCATTTTTCGGATGTGCCGGACGGCGGTGAGCGGCATCGGGTGGAAAATCGGGTAACCTAGAGTTTTAGCACACGGAGGAGCGGAACACAGATGGCGGACACGGGAAACCCCACCAACGGAGCCGACAGCGGCACCCAAGCATCCGGCGCGAGCGGACGCACGAAAGATGAAGTGACACTGGAGCTGATGCGGTTCATCACACTGCAAACCGGCTACGGCAAAGCGCCGCAGTCCTCCGCGGGCTTTTCCGGAAAGCCCGGAATCCGTTCGGCGGAAGAACACGCGGAGGCGCTGCTCGAGCTATTCTTGCGCTGCCGGCAGGTAGTGAACCAGGAAGATTAGCGGGAACGACGGACCGCGTTCCCGCCGCGCATCAACGCTTCTTGCCGCCCTTCTTGGCCGGGGCCTTTTTAGCGGCCTTCTTAGCGGCCTTTTTAGGCGGAGCTTTCTTGGCGGCCTTCTTCGCCGGCGCTTTCTTGGCGGCCTTCTTCGCCGGCGCTTTCTTGGCGGCCTTCTTCGCCGGCGCTTTCTTGGCGGCTTTCTTCACGGGAGCCTTTTTAACGGCTTTCTTGACGGCCTTCTTGCCCGGCTTCTTGGCGGGCGTGGCCTTTTTTGCCGGAGCCGGCTTGGGCGCAGTGGCTTTCTTTACGGGCTTCTTGGGCGGGGCTTCCACAACGGCCGCGGGTTCCGACGGCCCAGGCTCAGCCGGCGCGGGCTGGGCTGCGGGCGGAGCTACGCCTTCCACAATTTCGATTTCCATGATGGCTTCCTCTTCGTCCTCTTCGTCTTCCTCGTCGTACTCGTCGAGCTTAGATTCCAAGTCCTCCTGCTCTTCGTCTTCGTAGTCGTGGAAGTCTTCCATCTCTTCTTCGTCTTTGGCAACGATCAGTGAGCGATGCGACATTCACCAAGCCTCCTGCAGTCTGGGCACGATCAACCCTAGAATACCCCTTTTTCGCCAAGAGGCAATAGAGAAAAGAGTTAGTGACGAAAATATTCGCGGCGGCTATTGCGCAGTGGCGTGCGCCACCAACATGGCAGGCTTGGGCGAGGGATGCTGCGCGGAGGCCGATGGGGCGGCCGGCTTCTTGGCCGCCGGTGCGGCACCGGCGCTGGGCCTGGCCGACACCGTGTGTCCCGCCGGGGCACGATGGTGCGAGGCTACGGCGGATGCCGTCCGGGGAGTGCCGTGCGCGCCTGTGCGGCTGGCCGCGCCGTATCTGGACGGCGTGTGCCGCACAACTGGCCGGGCAGCGGTCGGAATCACCAGCAGGTCGCCTGCAACGGCGGTGTGGTCCGGCAGCCTGTTGGCGGCCAGGAGGCTCGCCGTGGAGACGCTAAACCGGGTGCCGATGGCGGCCAGCGTTTCGCCCACAGCTACCCGGTGAAGGCGCCACGCGGCGCGATGTTCGGCCGGGACCATGGCCATCGCCTCCGTCAGCCGCGGGCCGGATCCCTTGGGCAAATGCAGCGCATAGTGGGCAGGAGCCAGGCTGCTCAGCAGCGCCGGATTCAGCTCCGCCAACTCGGCAGCCGAGGTGTCGGTGACATCGGCGATCAAGGCAAGTGACGTGAGCGCGGTCAGCTCGACCGTGTCGTACTCGATCGGCGGGTCCATTTGCACCTGGTCCAGGCCGTAAGCCGCCGCGTTCTTCTCCATGATCGTCATGGCCAGAATGATAGGCACGTAATTGGTGGTTTCGATGGGCAGTTCGCCGCGTGCGCGCAGCTCCCAGAAATCCGCGTAACCGGTGCGCTCCACAGCCAACTGCACGGTCTGCGGGCCGCAGTCGTAGGCGGCAATGGCGAGGTACCAGTCGCCGAACAGGTTGTAGAGATCGTGCAGGTGGTGGGCAGCGGCGCGGGTAGCCTTCTCCGGGTCTAGCCGGTCGTCGGTGTAGTCCGTGCGTTCCAGTCCATACTCGTTGCCCCGCCAAGCCATGAACTGCCACATGCCGCTCGCACGGGCGCGGGAAATGGCACGGGGCATGAATCCCGACTCGGCCTGCGCCAGGTGAATCAACTCCTGCGGCACGCCTTCCTCATCGAGGATGCGCTGAATCATGGGGCGGTAGCGGCCAGAACGCTGCATGGCCACCGCGATTGTCCCGTGTCCGCGATTGGAGAAGTAGTTGACGTAGCCCAGCACCGCGTCGGTCGCCGACAGCGGCAACTGCGAAACCGTGGCCGCCACCTGGTCGAGCACGCGATCCTTGATCTTGGGATCCACCGGGAAAGTCATCTGCAGAATGTCTTCGAGTGGCGCCTTTTCGAAGCGGCCCTCTTCGCTCGAGTCGGAAGCGCCTAGTGCGGCCAGGTCGAAGCTGTGAATGGTGTCCACCATCTGGTCCATCTGGCGCTCGTAGGCCTGGCGGTCGCCCGGGTTCAGATCGGAGGCATCCAGCATGGCGTCGACCGCCAAGTCGAATTCCACGCGTGCGGTTGCGAACTCCCCTGTGGCATACGCCTGCTTCCCGGCCGCGAAGTGGCGCTCTGCCTCATCGACAGCCAAGTCGCCGCGCGTGGGGCGAGGCGGCATCTGCGGACCGACCAGCAGGAAGCCGGGCACATCCTTGATATAAACGTTGGGTTCGACCACAGGCAGATGGTCTGGGTCGAGATCGACGGGGGTGTGGCGGGCAGGCGGCGGTAGAAAGGCGTTTTGGAATCCGGAGTGCTGGTTGACACCGCATCCGGCGGTAACGGAGGCCCCGGCGAGCACGATAAAAGAGAAGACAGTCTGCGTTCGCGCGTTCATCCACAAACCCGGCGAAAGATTCTAAACAACTTACGCAAGCCGTACTCGGCGAGTACCGATCAAACATTACAACACTATGAGTGTGTAATGCAACCCGTGTACCGTAAGGACCGGACTACAGTGCACCTTCTGCACCGTGCCGTGTGTCGTTATTCCTCTTCTTCCTCTTCACCCGTCTTGGCGGCTTTGGCCGCCGCAATGATTTTATCGGCCTGCAACTGCGGAACGTAATCGTAGTGATCGAATTCCATCGAGAAGGAAGCGCGGCCCTGCGTCATGGCGGTCAGATCGCTTTGATAGCTCAACATTTCGGCCATCGGCACACGGGCGCGGATGATCGTGGTGGTGCCCTTGGTCTCGTTGCCCGAGACGCGTCCGCGGCGGCTGTTGAGATCGCCCATCAGATCGCCCGCGTATTCGCCCGGCGCCTGAATCTCCACGTTCATGATCGGTTCCAGCAGGGTGGGCTTGGCTTCCAACATGGCGGCCTTGAACGCCTTGCGAGCGGCCAGCTTGAATGCCAGTTCCGAGCTGTCGACGTCGTGGTAGGAGCCGTCGTAGACGGTGACTTTGAAATCGACCATGGGGAAGCCGGCCAGGAATCCTTTTTCGGCGGTCTCCACAATGCCCTTTTCCACGGCGGGGATGAAGTTGCGCGGGATGGAGCCGCCGAAGATTTCGTTGGCGAACTCGAACTTGGCGCCACGCGGCAGCGGGTCCATCTTGATCCAGCAATCGCCGAACTGGCCGTGGCCGCCGGTCTGCTTCTTATGACGGCCCTGCACGTCGGCGTGGCCGCGAATGGTCTCGCGGTAGGGGATCTTGGGCGCCTTGAGGGTGACGTCCACGCTGTAGCGCTTCTTCAGCCGGCTGACCACGATTTCGACGTGCTGCTGCCCGGCACCGGCGAGCAGGAACTCGCGGGTTTGCGGGTCGCGGTAGAAGCGCAGCGACTGGTCCTCTTCGAGGATGCGGTGCACGGCGTTGCCCATACGGTCCTCGTCGTTGCGGGACTTGGCCTCGATGGCGAAGGCGATGGAAGGCTCAGGCAGCTTGACGGGCGGGTAGGTGGAAGTGAAGCCCTTATCGGCCAGCGTGTCGCCGGTGAGTGAGTCCTTCAACTTGGCCACCGCGCCCAGGTCGCCGGCGTGCAGCTCGGTGACCGGCTGCAGGGTCTTGCCCTGCGGGCTGCTGAGGTGCGCCAGCCGCTCGGTCGAGTTGCGGGTGAGATTCTGCAGGGCGGCGTCGTTCTTGACCACACCAGTGACGACCTTGAAATAGGTGATGCGTCCGGCGAACGGATCGGCCGTGGTCTTGAAGACGAACAGCGAGCAGGGGCCGGTCTCGGCGATCTTCTGGGTGGATTCCTGGCCGTCGGCGGTCACGCACGCAAAGCCGTCGCGTTCGGTGGGAGCGGGCAGGTTCTCGACGATGAAGTTGAGGATCAGATCGCTGGCGACATTGTGCAGCGCCCCGGCGCAGAGCACGGGGAAGATGCGCATCTCGCGGATGGCCTGCTTGAGGCCGGCGTCGATTTGCTCGGGCGCCAGCGTACCCTTGTCGAAGAACTCTTCCATCAGGGCATCGTTGCCCTCCGCCACCATTTCGATCAGCGCGTCGTGTGCGGCTTTGGCGGCGTCGGCGAGTTGGGCGGGGACATCGCCCTCTTTGCCTTTGCCATCGCCGTCGGCCGTGTAGGTGTACGCTTTCATACGGACGAGATCGACCACACCCGAGAAATCGCGTTCTGCGCCAATGGGGATCTGGATGGGCACAGCCGACCGGCCGAAGGCGGCCTGCACGCTTTCGAGCGTGCGCGTGAAGTCGGCGCGCTCGCGGTCCAGCTTATTGATGACGATAGCGCGGGGGAGCTTGAAATCATTGGTGAAGTCCCAGACCTTTTCGGTCTGCACTTCGACGCCGGAGACGCCATCGACCAGCACTAGGGCCGAATCGGCCGCTACCAGGGAGGCGCGTGTATCGTTGATGAAGATGTTGTAGCCAGGCGTATCGAGGATATTGAGCTTGGTCTTCTTCCACTCCACCACGGCAACGGCGGTGGAAATGGAGAACTTGCGGGAGATTTCCTCCTCGTCGAAGTCCGTAGTGGTATTGCCTTCATCGACGCGCAGCAGCCGATTGGCCGCGCCCGCCGTGAACAGCAAGCCCGCGGTGAGCGACGTCTTGCCGGAATCGCCGTGGCCCACCAAACCGACGTTCCGGA
>CAZFOP010000137.1:0-8749 GCA_964520085.1 uncultured Solibacteraceae bacterium
CGTGGCCGCTGGGTTTGGTGGTGAAGAACGGCTCGAAGAGATGCCGCATGGTTTCCTCGGCCATGCCCGCGCCGGTATCGGTCACGGTCAACTTCACGTAGGCGCCGGGCCGGCAACCGGGAGGGGCGTTTTCGGCCTCGAAGCGGGCGTTGGCGGTGGCAAGCAGCAGCCTGCCGCCGTCCGGCATGGCATCGCGCGCATTGATCGACAGGTTGAGCAGCACCTGGTGCATCTGGCCGGGATCGGCCATCGCCAGATCGAGCGCCGGATCGAGGCTGGTCTCGAGCACGATATCCTCGCCGATGAGCTGCTGCAACATGCGCTCGGCGCCGCGGACCAAAACGTTGAGTTCGAGCGGGCGCGGCCGGCTGATCTGGCGCCGGCCGAAGGTGAGCAACTGCTTGGTGAGCGAGGCCGCGCGCTCGCCGGCGCCGCGGATTTCTTCAATCGCCGGCCGCTGTGGGTCGTTTTCAGGAAGGTCCTTGATGAGCATGTCGCTGTAGCCGTTGATGACGGTCAGCAGGTTATTAAAGTCGTGGGCGACGCCGCCGGCAAGACGTCCGATGGCTTCCATCTTCTGCGCCTGGAGCAATTGTTCTTCCAGGCGGTGGCGCTCCGTGGCATCGCGCAGGATTCCGTGCATGGCCACCGGCTGGCCGCGCTTGCGCATGAGGCTGAGGTTGACCTCGACGATCAAGATTCCCCCTCCCTTGACCTGGATTTCGCATTCCAACGGACCCGGAGACTCGCCAGAGATCAGACGCCGCAAGTGTTCCCGTGCCGCCTCCCGTTGCGCGGCGGGGAGCAGGTCCCAGATGTTCTGTCCGAGTAGTTCCTCCTGGGTATAACCCAGGAGGAATTCGGCGGCGGGATTCACCGACGTCAGGTTGCCATGCAGGTCGGAGGCGAAGACGATATCGGGGGCATGGTCCACCAGCGAGCGGTACCGTTCTTCTTCCTGGTCGATGGCGGCGGTTTGTTCGCGCACGCGCTTGCGCAACAGCAGCACCCAGGCGAACACGCTGATGGCCACAAATGCGACGAGGAAGAGGGCCGCGAGTGCGCGCTGCCGGTTCCACCAGGAGGCCTGTTCCACGGTGACGACATCGCGGGGTGAGCGCAGCAGGATGCGAAACGACGCGGGCCTCATGACTCCCGATCCAATCGCCATCTGCTGTGCATCCACCTGCACGGAACAGATTCCCGTGATGCGGACGGTACTGCCTTCGGTCCAACGCGAAGCGCCATCGCCGGCCGCAGTCTGCGGCAGAACCGCGGCGAACACCGTGTTGCCGGACAGGATGGCCAGCGCCGGCTCCGCGGCCGTGCGGTCCAGGCCGATCAACTGACCTTTCACCTGGACCAGCGCGGAGTCGTGATCGCCCCGCAAGGCCTGCGCAGCGGTGACGGGTACGGGAAGAATCGGCTGGGCATTTCCCGCCCGCCGGAATATGGCGTCGGTAACGGTAGGCGTGAACCCTCCGGCAGCCGCGAAACCGGCCACATCCACCAGGTACCCGACGCCGAGCGGTGTACTTTGATCTGTCGCGGCACAGAGCCCCTGCGTAGCGTCCTGAATGCAGAGAGACCGGCCGGGCCAGAATAGTGTGACCCGCCCGCGTATGTGAACCCGGTGGCGAAATATCACGTTCGGCTCGTAGCGCAGCAGCCTGTTCACGGTAAGGACGGGCAACCCAAATGGATCGGACGCGGCAGGCTCTTCGATCTGCACCTGCGCCATCGAGGGGAAGAACAGGTGGGCTCCCGATAACTGGTGGAATGCGTTGAAGAAGGGCGCCACATTGGCGTGAATCTTCACCTTGGCGTCGACCAGACGAGTGTAATCCACACCCGGCTCCTTCCGCGTAGTGGCGGGGACCCTGCCGTCGCTCAGCGCGAGGTCCAGGGTGACATGTAGCGCCGTCTCCCGCACCGAGTGCACGACGCCTTCGGCCTCCATCCATTTACCGTCTTCTTCCCCGGTCCACATGCGCGCCAGGCTGGCGCGGGGAACGTCAACCGGAAGCGGAGCCTCTCCAATCACGCGGATGCGGGCGTGGTTGACGATCGGCGCGAAGTCGGCCGTATCGGTCACGCCTGTGATGTCAAGCAACGTGCCAGCGTGAATCGGCAGCACGGGCAGCAACGGCACGGCGACGAAGATGCCGCCGGTCTGGTCGAGAACGAACAGCGCGCCGTGTCTCGGATCGATGAACGGGTCGTAATAGGTCACTACAGCTCGCAGGTGAACCGGGTAGCCGCGAGCCGCTTCATCGGCGGTCATGTCGTGGGCCGCGCGCGCCGTGGTGAGGAGGGGCAATCGGGCCGGGCCGGCCGTGGCTGCTGCGAGCGCCAGGATGACGACCGCGCAGCCCCGCAATCCGCCAAGCGCCACGGCCCGCACCCCGCTTTTCGGCCGGGGCCGGCACAGTAATGATGCGGTGAGGGCCAGTCGAGGATTCTCGGGCGCGGTGCCCGGCGCGTCCGGGCCCAGCCACCCCGACCCAGTTGGTTCCGGCATGTGGGAGTAATGCGCTCAGCCAGGCCGCTCGCTGCCGGCCTGGCTGAGCTAATTCAGGTATATACCGGATTCGGATCGTTAACAAGCGCTATTGTGCACCTTGCTTTCCGGCATTGCTGGTAGCGGCTGGGTGCAGCACCACACGGCCGGCGTGGCGCGGAGCTAAAATAGAGAATTCATGCTGGAGGAAATGGGCGCCCGCTTCCGCATCTTTACTATTTTTAATCTTTCTGGCCGCGCGCTCTCCAGGGTGGGCGGACATCCGCCGATGTACTTGACAGGACGCGTGCAGCGATTGCACGGGTGTGTGCTGCGAAACGAATTAGAGCGGTCTAGCCTCCGAAAATCCGGTTACAGGCCCGCTGGCGCGAAAAACGTCGCGCCCGGCAGGAAAAAAAAGAGACGATTCGGTGTGAAACCCTTGACGGAGGGGTGCCTTACATGGTTTAATCAGGCGAAACTTGTACGAGACGCAACCGAATCGCGCGAGCGGGCTCAGTCGTGTTTTAGGGAAAGAATTTCTCTTGACACTGGCTGGGCGATCAGTTACTAATAGGTTTTACCGCGTCCGGTGTGCGTGTGCCATTTTTTGTTTGTGCCTGGTGAGCGCCTAATTAGTTAAAAACAAAAGGCGTATAGTCTGGCAAGAGTTTAGCAAAGGCCCGGCGGTCAGCTTGGTGACCACTGGAAATCGAATCTCCGCCCGACACGGAGAAGTTCTCAGGTTGTGTGAACGGTTTGGAAGCTGGAGTCGAGAGGCTCAGGTTGGAAGAGTACTTCGACCGATTCAACATTTTGTAAATTTACAAGGAGAAGGAAATGGCAGATTTTCGCAAATGGATTCTTGCGTTGTCCGTGCTAGCCCTGGTGTTCACAGGGGTGGCCAGCGCGCAGGTAACGGGCGGAACGACGACGGCAATTCAGTGCACCGCCTCCGCAGCCGTCCCCCCACAATTACGAGCTGAAGGCTACACAGAGCTGATCGGCGACATCACGCTGACTTGCACCGGCGGTTCTGCTCCTGGCATAGGGAATTTCATTCCCCAGGCCAACATCGTTGTCAACCTGCCGGCTACCATTACTAGCCGCCTGATCGGCAGCGGTTCGGAAGCTTTGCTGTTGATCGACGAACCGGGCGCTTCTGCTTCCGAGCAGGGCCTTGGACCGACGCTGCCGCAAAACCTCTGCACAACCCCGTTGACGGGTTGCCAGGCGTGGGAAGGTGTGGCTACCAATCCACCCGCGTTCCAACCGCCCGCCACGATTGACGTGGCCGCGGTATCCCAGGCGGATAGCATTATCAATCCGGTCCCCGTGGCGGATTTTGCTCCGAACGTGTATTCTGGCGTAGTTACCACCGTTGGTGGCAACCAGGGCCAGGTTACCTTCTTCGGTGTGCCGCTGCTGGCTCCGGTCACCGTTGGTGACCAGCGCGTGCTGCGCATCACCAACGTTCGCATCAACGCCTTTGAGTTGTCCCAAGGTGGATCTGGCCTCGAGACGGTTCAGGCCTACATTTCGGTCAACAACGTTCAGGCGACGGTTAACAACTCGAACGTGACCGTTGGCTACGTCCAGCCGAGTTTGACTGGTTCGTTCATCGATCCATACAACAGCGGCAAGCCCCTTTCGGTCGGCAACCTGTATCAGTGCATTGGCCACACGAAGTATGAAGTGGCACAATTGCAGTTCACCGAACTGTTTGGTACTGCGTTCAAGACGCGCGTCAATGGCACCAACGGCACCGGTACGATTAACCTTTATCCCGCCACTGTCAACGGTGCGGCGATCCAGAACATTCCTGGTTTCGTCTATAACTCAGAGTCCGGCTTCATCACCAACTTCGGCGCAACTACGGCCGACGTGGCCATGAATGCTGCCGGTCTGGCGGACTACGGCACTCGCCTCAAGGCGACCTTCGGCAACCTGCCGGCTGGCGTGAGTGTCTACGTCTCGGACACCAACGAGAACGATGGCCTCGCCACTGGTGCGGGGACTGGAACGCAAGAGGGCTGGGGCGTCACTTCCGCCATCGCCACCTCACCCGAACTAGCCTTCATGGTGGGTTCGGAAACGGGCGCCTCCTATAGCGGCGCTGCGCCGGCTGCAGGTGCTCTGACCCAGTTGTCGCCGGCCTCCAACGGTTCGGCAGAAGCGATTTGGGAAGTCGTCCAAACGCTGCCGAACACCAAGGAAAACTACGATTTCGGCGTGTACGTTACGTATCCGTCCGGGATCCAGGCTGAAAGCGGAGTCACCGCCAGTCTGAGCTATGCTCCGACGCCGGGTGGGGTGGGCGTGAATTTCACTACCAGCAACGCCGGCTTCGCTTCGAGCAGCTTTACAATTCCGCGGTTCGCACTGGAAGCCATTCCCAGCGGCGTGCCGTTCCTCAACATAGTGGCTTGCAACACCGCGCTGTTGTTCCCGTATGTGACGACGGCGTTCCTGGTTGCCGGCCAATCCGGATTCGACACGGGTATCTCGATCGCGAATACCTCGAGCGATCCGTTTAACACTCCCGCGCAGTCGGGCCTCTGCAACCTGTATTGGTACGGCGGAACCCCTGGCTCCACGACCGCGACTGCGACTAACCCGCAGACCAGCGTTCTTGGCGCAGGCGGGGTTGGCAGCGCAGTGCCGATCATCTCGGGCACGACCGCTCTCACTCTGGCGTCCCAGTCCGTGCCAGCCAACTGGTCCGGTTACATGATCGCCGTTTGCAACTTCCAGTTCGCTCATGGTTATGCGTCCGTCACCGATGTCGGCGTTCGCAACATCATGGCCAGCTATCTTGCGCTCGTCATCGGCGTCCCCACTTCCACCCTCCGCGGTGCCAGTGGATGGCCGATCGAAGCGTTGGAGAACTAGTTCAACCTGTAGTTCTTTACCTGAGAGGGGAGCTTCGGCTCCCCTCTTTTTTTGTCCGCTGGCACATCCCACTGCGCCGCTCTGGCGCGCCTCCCGGCAAGGATTCCCGCAGCCGGAACCTCACTTCGTGCGTCTAACAGTTCAGGTGGACTAGTATTGGGTGTGGGGGATGGATCCAAAATGAGATTTGACCGGTGGACGCTATCCGTGGCGGCGGCTTCCCTGTTGGCCGCTTCGCTGGCGGGGGGGCTTTCGGCCCCGCGCCTGATGGCAGCCGCGGCCGAGTCTGCCGACAGCCGGAACGTGGGCCGGATCGCACGCGTGTACGAACTGGTGGAAGAGAATCTCGCCACGCCTCCGGACCCGGACCAGGCCATCTACCGGGGCATGATTCCGGGGATGCTGCGCACGCTCGATCCACATTCCACTTTCTTCGATCCGAAGGATTTTCAGGCCCTGCGAGAAGAACAGACGGAGCACTATAGCGGGGTAGGGATGAGCGTGGGAACGCGAGGCGACCAGACGGTGGTGAGTGCGCCGTTCCCAGGGTCACCAGCGTACCGCGCCGGCATGCGGCCCGGCGACGCCATCGTCATGGTCAACGGCCAGCCCGTCGGTGGCATGAACACCGGCGAAGTGGTGGACCTATTGAAGGGTCCGCGCAACACGCAGGTGGCGGTGACGGTGGAGCGCGAGGCGGCCAGCGGAAGCAACGAGCGGATCGGCTTCACGCTGATGCGCGAAGACATCACGCGGAAGACCGTGCACGACGCTTTCTGGCTTAGGCCGGGCATCGCCTACCTTCACGTACTGAGCTTCGGCGACTATACCGGGCGCGAGGTGGAGCAGAACCTGAAACGTCTGGGCGAGGACCACATCGAGGGTTTGATTCTCGACTTGCGCGACAATCCCGGTGGTTTACTGAACCAGGCGGTGGATGTGGCCGGCCACTTTCTGGACAAGGGGCAGAGCGTCGTTTCGCAGCGCGGACGGAGTTCGCGGGAACGGGTTTACGCTGCGGACCACTCGATGCAGGGCCGGAAGTATCCGATTGTGGTGCTGGTCAACCACTATTCCGCTTCGGCGGCGGAAATCGTTTCCGGCGCGCTGCAGGATCACGACCGGGCCTGGATTCTGGGCGAGAACACGTTTGGCAAGGGCTTGGTTCAAACCATCTTTCAACTTCCCGGCCGCACCGCGTTGGCGTTGACCACGGCCCATTTCTACACGCCCAGCGGCCGTCTGATCCAGCGCGACTATTCGCACGAGAGCTTGTACGATTACTTCTTCCACGAAGGCCAGGCGAAGCCGGACTCGAGCGACCGGCGTGCCACCGATGGCGGCCGCGCGGTGTACGGCGGCAACGGAATCGCGCCGGACGAAGAGTACCACGCGCCGCGCCGGGACCGGTTGGAAGCCGAACTCGAACGGATTGGACTGTTTAGCTTCACACGTGCGTATTTCGCCGCGCATCCCGCCAAGCTGCCAGAGGGCTGGATGCCGGACAACGACACGATTGAGGAACTGCACGATTACCTGCTGGCGCACGCCTACCAGTTCACGGAGACCGAGTTCACGCGCGACCACGATTGGATCAAGCGCTACCTGGCGAAAGAAATGTACATCTGGGCGTTCGATGTGGACGAAAGCGACCGAGTGTTTGCCATGACCGATCCGGAAGCCGGGCAGGCGATGGACGCGCTGGCGCAGGCCGCCGCACTACTGGTGAAGAGCAGGGTAGTGGTTGAGAGCCGCCCGCCGGCGACTGCCGGGCAGCGGTAATCCGTCGCGACGCTCCGCGCTACGGCAACATGGCGCCAGCATCGACGAATATCGAGACGACTCCCGACACAACGGGCAGGACTGCCCGAGCCACCTGGGAGACCAAACCCTGAAAAGTTTCGGCCAGGGTCATTCCAACTACTCTGGGGTGCCCCTCAAAAAATAAGGCGTTAGGGTAAGCACCGGTGGGCCGTGTCCGCAATCGCGTAGGGTGCGCGAACCGGCTCATTCCGGATGTCCGGGAGCTGCTTACCTTAACGCCTAGTCCTCAGAAGTTCTCGCTTCTTGAATAGATCATAACCGGGGAAGCTGGCTTCTACAATAATTGGAATATACTAGCGTGGCGTCTTTATGGCGGTGGGTACACTGATATCCATCGGAATCGCCGCAGAACTCGCCTGCTCCGGGAGTTGATCGTGGATGAGCCGCGGGGCTTCCGGGGATCCGGCAGCCCCGCAGAGGGCGTTGGCAGGCCGAAGCCTGCCCCACCTCAGTTTCCCGGCCAGCTTAGCTCTTGCTACCATCGATACTTGAATCCCAATCCACAAATCATCGTGCTCGACGCCGGCGGGCAATACTGTCACCTGATCGCCCGCAAGGTGCGCGACCTGGGCGTGTACGCCGAAGTGCGTCCCAGCGAGACTTGGGCGGGCGAACTCGCCGCGGCGAAGGGGATCATCATCTCGGGTGGGCCGGCCAGCGTTTACGATCCCGAAAGCCCCACCGCCGACCCGGCGATCTTCTCGACCGGACAGGGAGTGCTGGGAATCTGTTATGGGCAGCAACTGATGGCATACCTGCTGGGCGGCGCGGTCACGCGGGGCGAGAAAGGCGAGTATGGCCTGGCCACGCTCGAGCTTGATGCAGCGCGCGACCCGCTATTCGGCGGCCTGGCCGGGCGGCAGCAGATCTGGATGAGCCATCGCGACGTAGTTACGGCGCCGCCGGCGGGCTTCACCGTGATGGGCCGCACGGAAACGTGCGCAGTTGCGGCCATCGGCGCCGCGGATCGCAAGCTCTATGGGTTGCAGTTCCATCCGGAAGTGGTGCACACGGTGCGCGGGCGGGAGTATCTGCGTAACTTCGTCTTCGCCGTGTGCGAATGCGCGCCGGATTGGGAACCGCGCGGGCGGGTGCCGATGCTGGAGCAGGAGATCCGTGACGCGGTGGGCGAACGCAGCGTCTTCTTCTTCGTCAGCGGGGGCGTGGACTCGAGCGTGGCATACACGCTATGCACGCGTGCGCTCGGTGCCGGCCGCGTGCGCGGCGTCTACGTGGACACGGGCCTGATGCGCGAAGGCGAGACCGACTTCGTGAGCCGTCTGGGAGTCTCCGTGCAGCAAGCGGGCGAACAATTTCTGGGCGCGCTGGCCGGCGTCACCGAGCCGGAGCGCAAGCGGCACATCATCGGCGAAGAGTTCGTACGGGTGCAGGAACGCATCATCGACGCGCGCCATATCTTCGAGGAGAACTGGATTCTGGGGCAGGGAACCATCTACCCGGACACCATCGAATCGGGCGGCACGGCCAAGGCCGCCCTCATCAAAACGCATCACAACCGGGTGGCGGGCATTC
>CAZFOP010000138.1:0-8716 GCA_964520085.1 uncultured Solibacteraceae bacterium
CGGCCGAACGCTCCATGGCTCCCGTAAACGCGCCCTTCTCGTGGCCGAATAACTCACTTTCAACCAGAGTCTCGGGCAAAGCGGCTGCATTGATCGCGACGAAAGGCCCATCGCAGCGAGGGCTGCACTTATGGATCTCTCTCGCCACCAACTCCTTCCCGGTGCCGCTCTCTCCGGAGATCAATACGGGCGCCGAGGTGGGGGCCACCTGCCGGATCAGCGAAAAGATCTGTTGCATTACCGGAGAGGTTCCGACTAAGTCTCCGAGTACGCCGTGAAGGCTCAAGTCGCGCGTCAACTCGTCGGTTTTCTGCAGGCTTCTTTTGTAGCGGATCGCGCGTTCCAGAAGGGTCTTGAAGGCGCGCGGTTCCACCGGCTTTTCCAGAAACCAGAACGCCTTGAGATCATGGACCGCGGACAGCGCCTTCTCCATACTGCCGAAACCGGTTAGCGCGATCGCTGGTGTAAGGTCGCCGCGTTCCTTCAAATGCCGGAGCAGTTCGAAACCATCCATGCGCGGCATGTTCAAATCCGCGACGATGACATCCGCATTGAAGGCCGTGAGCCGTTCCAGTGCTTCCTGCCCATCGGCCGCCACTTGCGTTTCAAAGGCAGACTCGGAGAGCATGGCCACCAAGGCACTACGCTGGCGCTCCTCATCGTCAACGATGAGGACCCGGCCCGGAACCGCAGGCACTCGAGGCATCAGCTTTTATTCTAGCAAGCCGCCTCGGGATTGGCGTGGTGATTCAAAACGCGGATCTCTTCGCGCTGAACGAAGTCGAGGATGTCGATGTGCTTTACCGCTGGGTCCGGCAAAAAGCTGTGCGCCGGATTGACGTTTAGCAGCGCCAGCCTTCCACCGGTTTTGCGCAGCCTGGCGATTCTAAATACCAACGTCCTCAATCCAGTGCTGTCAATATGGCTGACGTCCTTGAGGTTCAACACGATATTGACCTTGCCGGATTGATTCAGCGCGGGCAGTCTGTCATGCAGCTCCAAATCTCCGAGCCCAGCGTGAGTGGGCCCTTCAGCTCAAGAATGGCGATGCCTTCGCTTTCCCACTCTTCGATATGCAGGCTCAGAATCAACTTTCTCTGGCGCGGATGCGAGGCGAATCACGGCTTTCGCCGCAACATTCTCCGTTTGAGATCCGGCCCAAACTCCGATGCCAAGTTCTTAACCACATCGAACCCGAGTTGGAGAGAGCCCTCGGAAAATCCGAGGCCCACCGTGTTGAGCCGGCCTGGATACCACTGGTTGGACAGATAGGCCGCTCCGTAAGCGCTGCCGAAACGCCAAATGGAAAGGGTCTCCGTTCCCCTGTCCGTATGTGTGAGAACGGTACCGCGGAACGCATGTCCCGTGCGGCGCCAGAGCCCGCCGCCGCCGGAACGGAAGTAGCGGGGATCCTCGTGCAGGGTCGAATCCAAACCAAAAGCCAGCGAACTGTGGATCCCAGAGCACGCCATGGTCGACCCGAGGCGCCTGCCGTAAGCAGACCCGCTCTGCCCCCATTCCGTCGGCGTATCGAGTCCCTGAAGGATTCCGGCGTACGCCGCATCCCCGAGGATCGCTAATGGACCGATGGACTGCTTAATCTGGTAGTCGAGTTTGTCGCTCACACTCAGCGCCACGAAGGGCTGGGCGAGTCCGGCTGCGGGAATCGCCAGGGCCAAGCCGACGAGGAGTATCGATCGCATAGGTTAACTGAATTTCTCTTGGACCACTGCGGCGCGTCAGACGACCCGCACCGCCTCAGTTCACAATCTGTAATGAGTTACTCGCCCCCACATTCCGACCGCCTGCAAGACCCAAATGGCGACAGCAACGACAACTACCACATTCAGAATCGTCTTAATGCTGCTGGCCATGGGGATGAAATTGTTGATCAGCCACAACGCAACGCCGACCACGATCAGCGCAATTACGATGTTAATTAACGGCATGTTCTTTCACACTCCTACTCGCCAGGTAGCAATCCGATACCCAGTCGATGACTTGGTGCACGGCGGCTGGATATGTCTCAAGAACTACACAATCCTCCGCCCCTGAATCAGGCGAATTGCCATTACTACCAACGCAACGACCAACAGGGCGTGAATCAGCCCGCCGGCGGTATAGGAGGTTACCATTCCCAATGCCCACAAAACCAGCAGAATTACACAGATTGTCCAAAGCATCCTTTTGCTCCTTCACGATGCTTAACTGCAACCGCAGGTCCAAAGCGTCGAGTCCACCTGTTTGGTCAGCCGGCGCCATGCTTGGCCGGGGACTTCCATGAGCGCCGGGTGCAGGATGTGCACTGAGCGCGGCAGTTGATGCAGATCACGCTCCGAACAATGACCCGACTCCCGCCGTCACCGCCATGGCTAGAGCGCCCCAAAAAGCAACACGCGCTGCGCCCAGCGTCACGCTTGCACCCCCAGCGCGCGCAGCCAAACCACCCAGAACCGCCAGAAACAACAGTGAGGTCCCAGAGACGAGGGGAATGAGATATGCGTGCGACACTATAGCCGTGACCATGAGAGGCATTGCCGCTCCAGTGGCGAAACTGCCGGCCGACGCCAACGCAGCCTGGATCGGACGCGCACTGAACGCCGCGGAGATACCAAGTTCGTCTCGGGCATGCGCCCCCAAGGCGTCATGAGCCATCAGTTGCGCCGCGACCTGCTTGGCCAGGCTGGGATCGAGCCCGCGCTCGATATAGATCGCCATCAGTTCTCTGTGCTCGCCCTCGTTGTCTGTCTTCAGTTCCGTACGTTCCAACTCGAGGTCGGCGTGTTCGGTGTCGGATTGTGAATGCACAGAAACGTACTCGCCTGCCGCCATCGACATCGCTCCCGCGACCAGGCCGGCGACTCCGGCGACCATTACATTGCTGTGAGTCGCATGCGCTGCCGCGACACCAAGCACCAGGCTCGCCGTCGAAAGGATACCGTCGTTCGCACCCAATACCGCCGCACGGAGCCAGCCGACGCGTCCCGTGCGGTGTCGTTCCATTTGTTGTGCAAGCACTGTTGGTTACCTTGGTGCCCGCCGGAATCGCAGCCGACCTTCCATCTCGCACCGGGCACTCCTGCTTTTCATGGAAGACCGGTCCAGGCTCTCATGTCCTGCGCGGAAGAACTGGCTCGTAGCGATGGCTACCTATTCCTTGGTTTCATGCGCGACGTATTCAGTCGTGGGTTGGGCAGGCGTTGAGCAGCAACTCGTAACCGCCACCGGCGCTCTCTCCGTCGGCTTGTCCGTCGTTCCATAGTCGGCGGAGGTTTCCGAGGAGGAGGAGATATTCCGGGCACCAGTGTCTCTTAGGGCTGTCTTCGCCCGGTTACACCACTCCAGACTGTCGCAGTGAACGGACAGTAGAATCCCGGCATGCCTGATTCTGCCCGCGTATCGCTTGGCGACATACTCTGTCAGCCGCGAGCCAGCCAACAGTCCCACTAACCAACCTAGTGTCCCGCCGGCGCCAGCGCCAGCCAAAGCAGCCAGTACGGGTCCAGCCGCGACCAGCGGTCCTAGACCCGTGATGGTCGCACTCTGGAAGGAGGCAAACCAGACCAGCGCGGAGCCAACCACCGCACCCACTGCCGCTCCCGCCGCCGCGCCCTCCAAGGCCTTAGCCCGCTTCACAAACGCGAAGTCTTTGGATCCCTGGTTGTCAGACGACAGGACCGAGATGTCCGTCGCCCGATATCCCGCTTTATGCAGGACGTTGATGGCGTCCGAAACGGTTGTGCGATCCGGATAGATTCCTATTACCGAAGTGTTCTTCGACATTTACTGTTCCTCCGTCTTAGAATTGTCGTATCTGTGCCTGTGCACGAGTCGGGCCAAGTGCCGCAGACCACCGCGCTGTTTGATCTGTGGGGCAACGACGATGCGCGTAGGTGCAGAATCTGCCCTTGAAGATGCACCTTTCGCTGCACTTGGAGCCCGGATGGGCGACTCGGGCCAAACTCGCCCCATAAGCCTCTTGAACTCGAACGGCGGTAAACGTGCCCTGACTAAAGTCAAAGCCGGGAAACCGGAAGCAGCAGGAGAAGAACATGAATTGGGACCAGATTGAAGGCAAATGGAAGCAGTTCACCGGCTCTGGCCGCGAGCGTTGGGGGAAACTCACCGATAATGACTGGGAAATGATCGCTGGCAAGAAGGATCAGTTGGTCGGGCGCATTCAGGAGCGGTATGGAGTGGCGAAGGTGGTGGCCGAAAGGCAGGCCGACGAATGGTCGCGTGCGCTAAAGCAACCCGGACGCGAAAGCTCCGCTGCCACCCGCCTTTAGAATTAGGAATCGCCCGCCTGGGCAAGGACTGTGGATCGATGAAACCGACCCAAGAGCGAATCGCGAATTTCTGGTGCAGGTTGATGCACACCGAGCCAATGTGGCCCTCGCACGGCCAGTACGAGTGCCGAACGTGCGGGCGGCGGCATCGAGTCTGCTGGGAACAACCTGCGCCGCGCGTGCTGGCATTACGTCGCGGGATGCTGGCTCAAAGCGCTTCAGTGCCCGCCACTGAATCGAGGATCCAATGTTCATACCAGTAGCCTTAGCCGTTCTTGTGGTGTTGAGTCTCATTCTGTCGTTGGTTCCCTGTCCGGGCATCACCCGGACACATTAGCGGAAACAGGTCCGTGCCATCGTACCGGCCCACCCGACGAGCTGTCCGTCTTGCTGACCGCTCGCATTCCCTATTTGTCTATGCAAACTTCTGTGCCTTCTTAGACCGCGGCCCGACGTGTTGGCCTCCGGATTGCTGTGGATTGGGGAATTGGTGGAGTGACCTTTCAATCTGCCGCCTGCTGCAGCCGGCAGGCGGAGAAAGAGTGAGCCTATCACAACGACGACTTCCTTCTTATTTGTTGCCGCAAAGGGTCTTTTTTTAATGGATGTTCATCTCATAACGATCTCTCCCGGGATCGCGATTACGGTAGCCGTCTGGCGTTCCTGGCGAAGGAACAATTAGGATGCGGACCTCGTCAGGATCGACTTAAAGGAAATACTCCAGGCGGACCGACGTCGGATCCCAGCCCGAACCTGGGCGAGCCGCATCGGCAGCAGCTCTTGGTGGTCAATGAGCTGCTCCGATGCGGTTTTTCTTTGGCATCGGTTTCCAGGTTGCGGTGGAATCCTAGCATCGCCACTCGCGGCAGATCCTGCGTTCCGTGCGGCAATAACTGCATGAGCCGATAGCTCAGGCGGTAAGACTGGCTTCGCCAGGTTCTCGGCTATGTCGCCGCGCTGCGTGTCCCTCAAGGCGTGGCAAGCGTTGGCCTGGAACGAGACGGCAGTCGCGTTTTTTGCGCAGCAATGTCCCGATG
This sequence comes from uncultured Solibacteraceae bacterium, assembly GCA_964520085.1. GTDB lineage: Bacteria > Acidobacteriota > Terriglobia > Bryobacterales > Bryobacteraceae > Bog-375. The sequence continues at coordinate 5,327 of CAZFOP010000138.1, forward strand.
GACCTTGGAATGCTCCTCCTCGAATCGTGCGCTGCCAGCAAGCCTGGATCTTATAGCCATCGTTCCCGGCAGAGTCAAAGCCGGTAGCGCGTATTTGCAGATAAAAGGAGAAGAAGCAGATGAGTGTTTTGAAAACAGCAACAGCAGCCGTCTTCAGCTTGGCGCTAGCGAGCGTGGTATTTTCGCCAGGCGCGAAGGCGGACGAGTGGAATAACAAAACCGTGATGACTTTCAGCGGGCCAGTGGCGATTCCGGGCGTCCACCTCAAGGGGTGGGGCGTGTTGCCGGCCGGCACGTATGTATTCAAACTCTTGGACTCGCAAGCCGACCGTCATATCGTCCAGATATTCAACAAGGACGAAACGGTGGTCTATGCGACCATCCTGGCCATCCCGAACTACCGTCTGAGAGCGACGGGCAAAACCGTAGTTACATTCAGTGAGCGGCCTGCAGGTGAGCCGGAGGCGTTACGGGCATGGTTCTATCCCGGCAAAAACTGGGGCGACGAATTCGTGTACCCGCGGGCGATAGCAGTTGCGTTGGCCCAGGCAAACAATACAGTCGTTCTCGCCACACCGGCCGAGTTGCCAGTTGAGGTCGAGAAGCCGATCTTGACGGTGAACGAACCGGAGGTAGCGCAATTGAAGCAGGCCCCCGTCATCGCGATTAAACCCACCGGAGAAACGGTGGAGGTCGCGCAGGCGGTCACACCGCCGCCAGCGGAGGAGCCGGTAGCTGCGCAGCCCGTGCCGGCGACGTTGCCCGCGACGGCAAGTTCGTTGCCGCTGATCGCGCTGTTCGGTTTGCTGGCTCTTGGCGGAGCCTGGACGCTCAGATTGGTGCAAAAGCGCGTTCTGTAAGGGACTTGGTCCGGTGATCAAGTCAGAAGGAAGAACAGCTATGCAGAGGGAGCTGTCAAGGGCAGGAGAGCATGCCGTGGCGATAGCCATTGCTCTCCTGGCCCTTTTCCTGATTTCCCTACTTGCCCACGCCGGACCGCAGGCTTCACCATCAGGACAAGAACCTGACTCGGGACCTTTGCGAATCTCGGTGGATGTGGCCCTGGTGGTGTTACACGCTACGGTGACCGGTCGGCAAGGCGGCTTTGTTTCCGATCTGGTCGAACAGGATTTTGAGGTTCACGAGAACGGCGTACTCCAGCGCATCCAGCTATTCAAGAACGAAGATATCCCGGTCACCGTGGGACTGGTCATCGACCACAGCACGACCATGGAAGCGAAACTTCTAGAGGTGACAGCCGCGGCGCGGACCTTCGCGCGGTCCAGCAACCGGGAAGACGAAATGTTCGTCGTGAACTTTAACGAGAAGGTCTCGTTGGGCCTGCCTCGCACGACCAGATTCACCAATAGCACCGCCCAGCTCGAACAAGCAATCACGGCCATGCCTACTGGCGGCCAGACGGCTCTTTACGACGCGATCGCCACGGCGCTAGAGGAATCGCAGACGGGCAGCCGGGATAAGAAGGTGCTGATTATCGTCAGCGATGGCGGTGACAACGTGAGCACGCATAGCCTGGCTCAGGTCATGAAACTGGCCGAACGATCCAGCGCCATCGTCTATACGGTAGGTGTATTCGACGAAGACGATCCGGACCGGAACCCGGGCGTGCTCAAGCACTTGGCGCAGGCCACGGGAGGCGAAGCCTTTTTCCCCGGCCAGCTTAGCGAAGTAGTGACCATCTGCGAGCGCATCGCCCACGACATTCGCCATCAGTACACGATCGGATATGTTCCGAGCAACCCCGCTCGTGACGGTACTTACCGTGCCATTCGGGTGCTGGCGCGAGCGAACGGCCACGACAGACTGTCCGTGCGCACGCGCGCCGGCTACATCGCCGGCGGCGAACCACGGCTTGGCGAGATGGTTGCCAAATGAAGCTTCTGGTAGGGAAGGGGACACTCAGGCGGACTCTGAAATGGACCCAGCGGGCGCTCTTCGCCTGCGCCATCTTGCTTTTAGGCTATTGTGGATTCGCACTAGCGGACTCCTGGGTTTTCCAGTGCCGCGAGAGCAGGGATCTCGACCAACTGAGAAGTGACTTTGTGGCGAGCCAGGGAAGTCTCGACTCGCCGCCGCCCGCGTCGCAGAAGGGGCTGATCGGCCGCATTGAGATCCCGCGTCTCCAACTGTCCGCGGTCGTCCTCGAAGGGATCGGCAGAACCACTCTCCGGCGCGGGATCGGACATATTCCTGGCACGGCATTGCCGGGACAGCCCGGCAACGTGGGCCTCGCCGGTCACCGCGACACACTCTTTCGCCCACTGCAGAGTCTGAGGATCAACGACGAAATCCGGTTCTCGACGCCGCGTGGCGATTTCAGGTATGAAGTCGAATCGCTAAGGATTGTGGACCCCAACGATGTCGGGGTACTAGCTGCGTCCGGCGACAACGTGCTGACGATGGTGACCTGCTACCCTTTCATCTATGTTGGGCCGGCACCCAAGCGATTTATCGTAAGGGCCCGGCAGGTCCTATCGCAAACGCCGGCACGATCGACTATGGAATGATGAGGAGGGACCGTCATGCTTGGTCCGCTGAGAGTAATCCTGGAAAACGCTTCGACAGTTAGCGCCGCCCGAATCCTTGTCATTGAAGACAATGCCTCAGACGTCTTCCTGCTCGACCGGGCCCTGACTCGGCAGGATTTCCGATTTGAACTGGTTCACCTGTCGAACGGAGACGCAGCCTTGGCTTTCGTCCGCAGGCAGGGGGCCTATGCGGACGCCGTGATTCCAAATTTAATCCTGTTGGACTTGAACTTGTCCAAGTACACCGGCGAAGACATTTTGCGCGCGATTCACGGCGCCACACACCTCAACGGCGTTCCGGTGTGCGTGTGGAGTTCTTCCCGGTCCGGCCGAGACGAGGCTCTACTCAAGGAACTCGGCGTTTTGAAGTTCATTACCAAGCCTGCCGGTTTGGATCAATTCATGGAGATCGGCAAGACTCTCAAGGATCTGCTCGCCGCTCCCAAAGCCGGATGACGGAACTACAATCGGTCAGTTGGCTTGCCGCCAGTCGAGACAGGTGCGGGAATGGCCCGTCACGTGCAAGTGGATCGCGCTAGCGTTCCAGCAATGAGGCCCGTTCGTCGCGGCAGGAAAGGTAATGGTGGCGTAGTGGCAGAGAAGACCGGCCGTCGGCCGGGAAGGGTCGCACGTCCTCGACGTGCACCTGACTCGCCCCGCCCAAAGCGACGAACGACCTCGACTGGGAAGATCTCCCCGGCAGTCGTAAGTCCCGTTACCGCGGAGGCTCTCGTGCGGCCAGCCACGGAGCGAAGCGCCGACGCCAAGCCACACGCCATTGTTGGCATGGGAGCCTCGGCCGGTGGATTGGAAGCATTCACGGAGTTGCTCAGCCATCTGC
>CAZFOP010000139.1:0-8696 GCA_964520085.1 uncultured Solibacteraceae bacterium
GCACCTGCCTTCTAAGCAGGTGGTCGCTGGTTCGAGTCCAGCCGGGCCTACCAAATCGTTTGCAAACAGCGACCTGCCTGTTCCCACCCAGCCGGATGAGAGCCAATCTGACCGCCTGCCGCGATAACCCCCTTAACTTCGTGTCTCAGCCCAGGGTTTCACTTCACAAGGCCTTCTTCATCGATCTCCCCCTCTGTTAGAGCGCTGGCTGTGCAATGACACATTGCCCAGTCTCCACCAACGCGCGGCCGCGCGCAACCGGCGATCCCGATCGCGAGTTCCGAACCCGGCCGGGCAGAAGAGTCATCGCCGCCCGGCACGCAGGCGGTCCACCGCGCGGCGCAGTTCCGGATCGGGCTGAAGCCGTAAGACCTCTTCCAACTGGGCTATAGCTTCGGGCATCCGGCCCGGGACTTGTGAAAACGCCACGCCGAGATTGTAGTGCGCGTCGGCGTAGTCCGGCTGGATGCGCAGGGCTGCCTCAAAGTGCCCGATGGCCTCGGAGGACCGGCCGGGGATTTGCGAGAGCGCCACGCCCAGATTGTTGTGGGCCTCCGCGTAATCTGGCTTGAGGCTTAGCGCGGTTTCGAACTCCGCGGCGGCTTCCCGCAGCCGGCCGTCTGTTTTCGAGAGTGCCACACCCAGGTTGTAGTGCGCCTCTGCAAAATCGGGCTGGAGTCGAAGCGCCTCCCGATACTGGGCGATGGCTTCGGGCAGGCGGCCGGGGATTCCGGCCAGTGCGAGGCCCAGGTTGTTGTGCGCCTCGACATAATCGGGGTCGATGCGCAGCGCAGCCAGATACTCGAGAATGGCCTCCGGCAAACGCTCGGGAAACTTGGCCAGCGCGCTCGCGAGGTTGTTGTGCGGGATGGCGGCATCGGGAAGAAGGCGAACCGCGGCCTGGTATTGGACGATGGCCTCTGGCAGACGCCCAGGTGTCTGCGCAAGCGCGCTCGCCAGGTCGCTGCGCGCCGGCGCGGACTCGGGCCGGATGCGCAAGGCCGCCGCCAAATGTGGGATGGCTTCGGAAAGCCTGCCGGTGTCCAGCAGGTAACTGCCCAGATTGTGTTCGGCGATGTAATTGTCCGTGGTTACATCCAGCGCATGATGGAACAGCGTTTCGCTGTTCTTCCAGTACTCGATCTGGGCTGCAGAAACAGCCGCTGTGGCCAGACATGCCGCAATGGCCACGGCGGCGATCGGCCGCCTGGCTGCCGGCCACCGGCACGCCAGGTCGGCCGCACCCCAGGCCAGCATGATGGCGAGGCCGACCATCGGAACATACATGTACCGGTCAGCCCGCGCCTGAGCGCCCACTTGCACCAGTCCGATTACAGGCGCCACCGTTATCAGGAGCCAGAGCCAGCCGGCCACCAGGTACGGAGCGCGGCGAAACGAACTGAGCGCGAGCACTGTGATGACGGCGACCGACAGCCCGGCAGCCGCTACCGTCCACCAGGCGTAACCTGCGGGATACGGATAGAACACGGCTAGCCCGGCAGGCCAAACTGTCTTGACGAGGTACATGGCGCAAGAGACTAACGCGTTCTCCATCCTCAGCCCGATGGGCAAGCGCGCGGTCTCCTTGACGGCGCCACTCGAATGCTGCACCAGAAAAGTTGTCGCGGCCGAGACGGCAGCGAGCGCGAACAACGGAATCTTCTCGCGCACGGCCGCTCGCGAGAAGCGGCGTAGCGGCCAGGCATCCAACACCAGCAGCAGGAACGGCAGAGTGACGATCATCGGTTTGGACATCAACCCCAGGCAGAACCAGAGCAGGACCGCCAGATGACGTCCCAGGCCCGGCCGTTCGGAATAGCGCACGTAGGCCCACAGCGCCAGAAACCAGAAGAAGGCGCACAGAACGTCTTTGCGCTCGGCCACCCAGGCGACCGACTCCACGTGCAGCGGATGGAGTGCGAACAGGAAGGCGACCCATGCGCTGGGCCAACGGGCGTGGGTTGCGCGCACGAGAAATGCGAACAGCGTCACGGAGGCCAGCGCGTGCCACCAAACGCTGGTGAGATGGTGCAGCCCTCCGCGCAGGCCATATAGCTGGCTGTCCAGCATGTGCGAAAGCCGCGTAACGGGAAACCAGTTGGCGGCGTCGCCGGAGGCGATCGCCCATTCGATACCCGCCGGCGTGAGGCCGCCGCGAACATGAATGTTGCGCATCACATACTCGGGGTCGTCGAAATTGACGAAGTCAAAACGCGCGACGCGAGCGTACAACGCTGCCGTAGCAAGAAAAATGGCCAGCGCGATTCCCAGGTTGAGCCGGGAATGGCGCGCTGGCCGAGTCAGGGGATTTCGGGTGTTCGGTTTCTCGGGACGGTTTTTCAGAACGAAACCTTCACCCCCAATTGTACGGCGCGTCCGCCGCCGGTGCCGTTGACGCCAGTGCCGGTGCCGATCGTCGAGGTGACGTAACCGAAGGTCGAGCTAGTCATCGAAACGCTCGGGTTGCCGAACGCGGGCGTGTTGGTCAGGTTGAAGGTCTCGGCACGGAGTTCGATGTTGGCACGCTCCTGAATTTTGAAATTCTTGAACAGCGAGGCATTCACCGCGAACATTCCGGGGCCGCTGATGGTGTTGCGTCCGGAAGTGCCGAAAGTGACACCAGTGGGCTGCAAGAAACTGGACGTGCTGAACCACGGATTGCCGGTATTGATGCCATGCAAATACTGCACCGGAGCCACCTGGTTACCAGTCTGAGTTTCGCCGGGTGTGTTGAGGCTGCTGCTGCTGGCCGTGATGGTGAGCGGCTGCCCGGTCATCATAGTCAGGATGCCGGAAAGCTGCCAGTTACCCAATACCCACGCGGCGGGTCCGCTGGAGAGGAAACGCTTGCTCTTGCCAAACGGCAAGGCGTACACGTAGCTCTGCGTGAAATTCAAGGTCCGGTCGAAGTCCGTGCGCGCGTAGTCGCGTTGTGCGCCGATCTGCCAGAGCAGGCCACCATCGTCGTCGCTCTGGTAGTCCATGCCCTTGCCCCAGGTGAACGCGGTGGTCAGATTGAAGTCGCCGAAATGGCGGTCGAGCTTCACTTGCAGCGCATTGTAACTGGAGGAGAAGCCGTCCCAAAAAAGTGTCACAGCGGAGGTCTTCTTGAAAAGGATGTCCAGCGGCTCACTGGCGGTTCCACCGCCGATGATGGAGCTGGGAGCGTTCATATTGTACTGCGCCTCCGTATCCACACCGTGGAGGCCCAGGTACGCCACATCCAATGAGAGATGTCCGGGCAGTGCCTGCTGCACCGCCAGGTTCCAGGTTTCCACATACGCATTCTTGAAGTTGGTGTTAATGTCGAACATGCTTTGGCTCAACAGCGTTCCCGAGGCCTGGATAATGCCGTTGGCGGGGACGGCCACCGGCACCGGGAGTGGAAAGCCGTTCTGGAAAGTTGCCGGCGCGCCATTGGAAAGCTGCGCAACCGTGAAAGAGTCGCCTACATTGGTGTATTGATTGTTGGAACGTACGGGATAGTTATAAGCATAAGTATTATCCCCGAACGGCGTGTAACTGGTGCCGAAACCGGCGCGGACGACCGTCTTTTCGGTGAAACGATAGGCCAGTCCGAGACGCGGCGCGAAGTAGTTATAGTGCTTCTTCATGCCCAGGTTCGAAGGGTTGCCCCCTATCCCCGCCACCACCAGATTGTTGGTAGTGGGGTCGTAATTGGAAAATCCGCCGGCGAACTCCGGTGTGGCTGGAGGATAGAACTCCCAGCGCAGTCCGATATCGACGGTCAGCTTGGGCGATACCTGCCATTTGTCGCCGCCAAACCCGAAGAACTCCCACTGGCGGTAAGCGGGAAAATATGTATTGAGGTCGCGGCCGATATAGGACGGCGTATCGAGTAGGAAGCTGGCCATATCGTTGGCAATTCCCGTTGCGGAGGACGTACAACCGGCGGCGAGGCCGGTGGACGAGCTGACGCTCGTGGCGGTGCACAGCGCGGTCTGCGGGGCTGCGAAGTTTTCGATGCCGCGCGCGCCATAGGTCTGGTCCTGCAGCAAGTCGTCCCGAATGCGCTTGAGATCGATACCCCACTTGAACGTGTGATTGCCCTTGATCTTGGTCCAGGTGTTTACTAAGTCTACGTTGGCTTCGGCGCGGACCCAAGGCAAACTGGCCGAGTAACCGACCACCGGATTGGAAAAACCGTCGTTGATGTTGACACCCACGATGCCGCTAGTCCACTGGTTGATGTTCACCCCGGGAATGCCGAGCGCGGTGGACTCGTTGCTGCCGTAATCGGAGGGATACGCCGCGTTGTGATAGTGGGCGACGGCCAGGCGGGTCTCGACCACCAGGGTAGGCGACAACACGCGGTCGTAGTTGACGTTCGAGCTGTACGTGTTCTGCGTGCCGGTGCCCATGAAGGCTGTGCTGGGGCCGTCGCCGCCGGCCATGCCAAACAGAGGGGCCTGGAAAACCACCGGGCGCGAGAAGCTGAATCGGCCGCTCAAGCGGTCCTTGTCGGTGATATTGTCGTCGATTTTGACGTCCAAGGATTCGGTGGTCTTCTGGAAGGGCAGCAGCGCGTAGTAGTTGTTGGCGGGCTTGGCTATGTTGAAGGACTCATTGGTGGGCGGAAGCAAGGCCAGGATCGCACTCGAGACCGGATTGATCTGGCTGGCGGGAATCTGATTGCCCGGAAACGGCGTCCTTCCGGTGCCGTCGAGTGGGTTGCCGGAGGCTGGGTTGTAGACTACAGTCGTTCCGGCGCTCAGGTCGCCGTTGCGCCAGGGGTTCGGCGGAATGGTCACCAGGTTGGTGTTGGCTTCATGGTCCATCACCCGAAGGTAATCGCCGAAGAAGAAGATCTTGTTCTTCTTGATCGGGCCGCCGAAGTTGCCGCCGACGTAGTTATACGCCAGGTGGCCGACCGACGGATTAAAGAACGCGCGCGCGTTGAAGTCGCTGTTCTGCAGGAATTCGTAAGCGGCGCCGTGGAAGTCGTTGGTGCCCGACTTGATGATCACGTTCATCACCGCGCCGGATGCACGGCCCAATTCGGGATCGTGGTTGGCCACCGAGGCGTCCACCGTCTGGATCGCCTCGATCGGGGGAATGTAGATCTGCAACAGGCCGGTGCGCTCGTTATCGTCGGTGCCTTCGATCATGAAGTTGTTGCCCTCGCGCATCTGGCCGTTGACTTCGGTCTGCAGCGAGCTCTCCGCGTTGAAGAACTGCGAGTGCTGGAACTGCGCGGGCGCAACTCCCGGCACCAAGTTCAGCAGACTCTGAAAATTTCGGTTGACGCCCAGGGGCGCGTTCTCGATGAGAATCGTCTGGATTTTCTCGCCGACCTCGGCGGAATCGGCTTGCAACATGGGCGGTGCGCCGGAAACCTCGATGGTCTCCGTCAGAGCGCCGGGCTGAAGCTGAATATCGACGCGGGTATTCGTGTCTACCAACACGGTAATGTCCCGGCGCAATTCCTTCTTAAAACCGGGCGCCTCGACCGCAACCGAATAGCTGCCCGGAGGCAGGTCCGGAAAAGAATAATATCCGCTTTCATTGGATTGCCTGGTACTGACTATATTAGTTGTGACTTCGGTGATGGTGACCTTCGCGTTGGGAACAACCGCACCGGTAGAGTCGGTGACGGTGCCCAGCAGCGTGGCATTCACAGCCTGTGAATAGGCCACTCCGGCGCTGGCCAAGACGACCAGTATCACGGCAAGAAATCGTTGCACACGGGACATGACTAACCTCTTTCTATTCTTCTGATTCGCGGCACCACCCACGGAACGGGCAAGACCCCTCGGCCCAAATCCGCGCGGGCGACCAAAAGTGGCTCGAACCCGATTCCGCGACCTTTATGCTGCAACCGACGTTCTGCAAACTACGTTGCCTATTTCGCCATCCTGTACGGAAGTCGACGCTCCGTTCGGCTGGGTGCCAAGGAGGCGCGATTGCTGCTACCAGAAAGAAGTCGGCTGTCGTGAACCGCCCCTAGCGTCGCAAAACGCACTCCCGCAGTTTGCCTCCTTTCCCTTGAAGCTATAAGCGGACGCTTGGCGACAGCGACTATTGCCCGTTTGAAAGAGCCGAGGTGCTCGCTGAATCTGCCGCCAAGCCCTCTAGCGAATTCTATGCTCGGTCGGGAGCAGCCGGAAGTTTCAGCACGTTAATTTAACCGCGGGGCTCTGGAAGGGCGCGAGTCGAACCTACTCCTCGATAACCTCTATAGCATTGATGAGGGAATAGTTCGCGATTGGTGCAAACTCGAGATCGATCTTTCCCAGCGGTGACGCCGGTATATGGCGGAAGACTCGAACGACCGCACGGTTCCCGACGCCGCCGGCCTCCTTGAGAATGTCGAAACGCTTGAGGAGTGTGGTCCCGTTGCAATAAACATCGAAGACGCGGCGCCCCACACCAGTCGGAAAATTGGGCGGTATAAACCAGTTTTCGGCGAAGTGTAGGATCACGGTGTAGACTCCACCTTCCGCTACCGGAATCGAATAGCTGAAATGTCCAATTCTTCTCCACTGGTACAGCCCGGCGTCCGGAGTTCCTTGGATCGATACCACGCGGCCGCTGATCCGCCCGCTGGCGGACCACTGATCCGGCAGCCAGAGCTGCCCGAGATGATCGCGAAATATGCGATCGCTCGCAGTGATGCGAATCGGGTGGATCTTACCCGGGATTCCCAGCAGAATCTCGATCGCGTTGAGGAAAGTCCTGGGCCCGGTAGGTTGGGTCGTCAGGTGCAGGAAGCCGTCCCCGGCAGGTGAGATATCCTTGAAAACCTTTGCCGTGGCCGTATTGAGCCCACCGGCGTCTGAGGCGACGTCGACGCTTGTGGCCGGCTTCCCGTTGATCGCAATCTCGACGTTTCGCGGCGTGTCCGCAGTCACGAGGGTCTCGGCGAAGTATAGGTGGAGCTCATATATGCCGGGATTGAGCGGAATGGCGTAGGAAAACTGTCCCTCCCGGCCGTTTTGAAACAAATCCGGATCGGGCGTGCGCTGGACCTCTTTGTCAGGCCGGTGGAAAGTCGTGCCACCGGTGAAATACCGGTCGGCTAGCCAAGCCCTGCCCGCGGTATCGATGTAGGTCGCCGTTCTATCTCCCGCCGCAATCCGAATCTCCTCGAATTCCCCCAGCGCTAGGCCGGGTGAACGATCTAGGCTTGGTGCCGTGCGATTCCCTGCCAGCCATGCGGTCGTCTGCCGGTAGTGCGGGGCGGCCCAAATGATGACCAGTGCGGCGAGAACCAATGCAGCAAACCACTTCCACCTGCCGAGGCCCCAATTCCCTAAGCCTGGACTTGGCTCCGGTACGTCAGGCGCCGCAGGCTCCTCCAGCATAGGATCGCCAGTTCGTTCGGTGAACTGCGGGGCATACTGCCAATTGGCAATCACAATCCGAATCTGGTGATCGGCTCCAGCCCCTTCGTAGTATTCCTTAAGCCTCTTTCGAAGATGATGCGTGTCTACGCGAACCACTGCATCGTGCTGAGGGTCGAACTGGGCATCCCTTCCCAGCACATCGAGAGCGATGCCGTATTCAGTGATCTCACTGGCCTTCCCATCGAGTCGCTTGTCGCACAAATACTGGAGCAGGCGCGAAAGCTTCGGCGAACGGCGGAATGCCTCCGACGACAGCACGGCCAAGGCTTCAGCTCGGCATTGATCGTCGCTGGGGCCGCCCAAACCCACCCCCGGAGAGGATGTGGATGCCATGACTGAAGAATTTTACCACGCGTCATCTTCAGTTGGCTCGAGCGCAAAGTTCACACGGCCCGTCGCAGTCGAAACGGATTACGCGGCCGTATTTAACGTCCAGTTTAACCGACTTGCTGCCGTTTTAACGTGGCTGCGAACTACTGGGCCACTTTGATCGCCATATAGAGCACCTCTTTGCCGGGGGTGACCTTCATTTGGTGGGGCATCCCGGCGGGGATGGTCAGCACGTCGCCCGCGACTACGTGATGCTCGACGCCGTCCTGGATACCGGTGCCGCGGATTTCAGTGGGAGAGGAATTCGTGGGGTTCACCACCGTGCCGCCCGTGACCAGGTCGGCTTCGCCGCTTTCGATGACGAAGATGTCCGCCATCTTCTGGTGAACTTCCGCCGTTCCGGATTGCCGCCGTAGCGCTAGCGCGAAGTTGTAGTTACCCATGCCGGCCAGTTTCTGGCTGGCGAGCCCCTGGGGATTCAGTTTACCGCCAAGCTCCTGAGCCACCTGCTTGACATTCTCCTTGGTCCAGAGACTGAAGGTGGGAGCGTCGGCCGCCATCGCTGAGGCGCCGGCGAGTGAGAGTAACATCGCAATCGATTTCATGCGGTCAAAGTTAACACGATGTCGGGCGACGCGTGTAGTGCCGGTTCAACTGGTCCGGGGAGTTGGCGGGCACAGCGCGACTTGGGCCCCGAAAACGGACGCATCCGACCTCGGCGCGGAGTCGGAGATGCGAAAGCTACTTACGCAGCAGGGCGTCGACGCACCATAGGACGGGCGCCTGGCCGTGCGGATTGCCCTTTTGGGTCGGGCGGTTCAGGTAAAAATTCACGTCGTTAGTCTGGCCCGTGCCGACGCAGACCTTGTCTACATTGCCGTCCTGGTCGATGAACTTATTGACGCCGATCCAGCCTTTGCGCGCGGCTTGGGCATAGGCCTTGTCCTTGAGCCAGCCCTTCTTCACGCCGGTGATCATGGCGTAGGTGAACATCGCGGT
>CAZFOP010000140.1:0-8688 GCA_964520085.1 uncultured Solibacteraceae bacterium
CAGGATCTGCGTTCGCAGTTGTTCGCTGGTACCTTTGAGCGCGACCGTCAGCACCTTGCGGTCCACCTTGGCCAGCACCTCCTTGAGCCCCATGGGATCGATCAGTAACAGGTCCTCGAAGACGAACATGAGATGGCGGATGGTCTGCGCCAGATTGGTGTCCCCCTGTTCGATGTGATCGAGGATCTCCCGGCTGGAAGCCGAGTCGAGCCGGTTGAGCACCTCGGCCACCGCACGCACGCCACCGTAGGATTCGCGGCTGAATTCCCCGAGGGCTTGCAGCTTCTGGCCGATGACATTGGCGATTTTGAGGATGATTTCCGGCGAGATCTGGTCCAGGCTTGCCATGCGTTGAGCTACGTCGGAGCGCAGTCCGGCCGGCAGCGAGGTCAATAGAGCCGCAGCCTGGGAAGCATTGAGGTGCGACAGGACCAGCGCAATGGTCTGTGGATGTTCGTTGTGGATGAATTTCGCGAGTTGCTGCGGGTCGGCTTTTTGCAACGCATCGAACGAAGCCGCATCCGCGCCCAACGCTTTGGCCAGGCGGTCGAGCATTCGCTTGGCGGTGTCCGGGCTGAACGCCCGCATCAACAGCTTGCGCGCGAAATCGATGCCACCGCGCGCCACGAAATCGCCCGCCACCGCCATGTGGTGGAACTCGTTGAGGACGCTTTCGGCCTGGTCGCTGGAGATGGAGGTGATGCGGGCCACCTCACGGCTGACCCGTTGGACATCGTCCTCCGAGAGCTGTTGCAACAGGTCCGCCGCCGCCTGCTCGCCCAGCACAATCAGCAGCATCGCCGCCTTGCGCAGTTGCGTCAGCGTTTCGGTTTCCGGTGTGGCGTTGACGATCATCGCCTATCCGCGCGCCCCCGGTTTCACAAATCCTCCTCCCGTATCCACGTCCTCAGTACCTGCGCCGGCGTTTCCGGTTCCAGCTTGATCTTCTCCCGCAAGTGCTTGGCCAGCACTTCGGCGGTCTTGGTGATGACCGGCGCCAGATTCAGAGCGTTCAGCGCCTGCGCCTCCATCCTCTGTTGCATGGCGTCGCGCTCGGCGAGCTTGGATTCGATCTGCCGCTCCACGTTGGAGCAGGGGGCGTCGGCGCCCGGCTTCCCGGCTTCCTCCCCGGCGGGCAATGCCTGCTGCAGGTCAACCTTCCCGTGTGGCCCACGGCTCTTGCTCCGCAGCAGCACCGCGGCGACGAAGCCGAGGATCATCAAGCCTATCGCCGAGCCTGCCACCACCGCCATGGTCTTGTGGTCGAACGGCACGCTGAAGGGCCCGCCGGGCCGGGGCTGCGGGGCAGGGGTCTGCGTCGGCGGTGGCTCCAAGGTCAGCGTACTTTCAAACGGTAGCGAATCGACGACAATCTGATCGCCCCGCTCCGCATTGAACCCGGTGACTCCCGCCACCAGGTCGCGGACCACCTTCAGCTTGTCCGCGCTCGGTGGCACCAGCACGCGCTGGTAGCCGTTCTTGTCCTTTTGCCAGCTCAACTCATGGTCCACTAGAATTGCCAGCGACATCTTGCGCACGGTGCCCGCGGGGAGGCGGGTCTTTCGCACCGTGCGACTGGCCTGGTAGGTGATATTTTCCGTCACACGCGAGTTGCGCCCCGCCCCGTTGGCCGGGCGCGAGGTAAGCCTGGGCAGGCTGGAAGCGGTCCCCGGCACACCGGCCGCGAACGCGGAGCCGGAATTGTCCTCGCTGCGTTGCGAACTCAGCATCACGGAGCGAGCCGGATCGTACAGCTCCTCGCTCTGCTCGCCGGCGGTGAAGTCGCACTCGGCGGAAACACCCGCGCGGTATTTCCCCGCGCCCAGCAATGGTTCGAGCGTGGAAGCGATCTTGGCCAGCAGGTCCGCCTCCACCTTGTGCCGGTATTCGAGCCCCGCTTCGGAGGAGTCTGGCCCATCCAGCCCGCCAGTCGCCTTGGGCCGGCCCAACAGGTTGCCGTTCATGTCCAGCACTGATACCGCGTCCGGCGCCAGCCCCTCCACAGCGCTGGCCACCAGATGATTGATGGCCTGGACGTTCTCGGCCCCCAAGTGCGCACCGGGCCGGATCTTGACGAGCACGCTGGCCTTGGCCGGTTCCTGCGAATCGAGAAAAACCGATTCCTTGGGAAAGGTGATGTGGACGCGGGCTTGTTCGACTTCCGCCAGGGAAACGATGGATCGTTCGAGCTCCCCTTCGAGCGCGCGCCGGTAGTTGACGTGTTCGGTGAATTCGGTAGCCCCCAGGTTAGCCTTGTCGAACAGCTCGAAGCCTATGCGGCCGGATCTAGGGATGCCTGCGGTCGCCATGACCAGGCGCAGTTCCGCCAGCCGGGCCGAAGGGACCATCACCACCCCACCCGACTCCGGCAGGCGGTACTCCACGCCGCTCTCCTTCAGCTTCTGCACGATTGCGCCGGCGTCTTCCGGGGCCAGGCCCGTATACAGAGGTTTGAAGTCGGCCTCTTTTTGCCAATGGACCAGGCCGTACAAGCTGGCCGCGACGGCCACCACCATCAGGCCGATCGTGATGCGCTGGCGCAAGGTGAGGTTGGCAAAAACGCTCTTCATGCCGAATGCTCCGGCGCACTGCCGGCCTGTTTCTTAGATCGGTCGTACGGGCCGAAAACCTGAGGCCAAGGGTGCATGAAAAACGGCAAAGAATAGAGAGTCGCGCGGGAACGGAAAGGCAACTTGGACACCGGCGCGTGCCGCCGCCCGCCTGGAGATCCTCGTCCGTGCGTGCACCTGCGGGACGAGAGCGTCTCGCGCGGTGAATGGGAATCGCCCCATCGGACGGACCCGACGTGCGCCCGCCTGGCAAGCCAGCGCCGATGAGTCAAATCAAGGCCTCCCTCCCGAGCGCGATCCTGCGAGCCCCGCCGTACCGACGCGCGGCTAGAGTTGCATGCGCATGATTTCCTGATACGCGCTGACCACCTTGTTGCGCGTCTGTAGGAACATATCGAAAGCCATCTCAGCCCGGGTGGTGGCCAGTATCGTGCTATGCAGATCCTCGCCTTCGCCGGTAAGGAAGCGCTGGACCGACGCGTTAGCATCCTGGTTGGCGCCCTCCACCGAGCGGATGGCGCTCGAGAACACCTGGCTGAAATCGCCGCCGCCGGGGCCGCCCGCCGCTTGCAGCGGCTCGACCAAAGCCGGGGCCGAAATGGGAGGAATGGGAGCCATGGTTCAACCTCACTTCAACAGTTCGATGGAGTGCTGGATCATGTCCTTGACCGCGCCGATGGCCGCCACGTTAGCT
The DNA here is from genome assembly GCA_964520085.1 of uncultured Solibacteraceae bacterium. Classification (GTDB taxonomy): domain Bacteria; phylum Acidobacteriota; class Terriglobia; order Bryobacterales; family Bryobacteraceae; genus Bog-375. The sequence continues at coordinate 3,265 of CAZFOP010000140.1, forward strand.
TCGTAGCCGCGCGCGGCGCCCATCAGATCCACCATATCTTCTACCGGGTTCACTCGCGGAAAGGCCACGTACCCTTTGGCATCGGCATCGGGGTGTCCTGGCATGTAGCGCTTCTCGGGGTCGCTCGAATCGGTCACCACCGAGGCTATCGTCACGCCGTTGGCCGCCTCCATCTCCTGTCCGAACATCGAGGAGAACGGCAAACCGACCGGCGTGCTTTCGAACACGGCGTCCTTGCGCCGGTACGGACCTCCCTCCGGCGTGCGCGTGGTTTCCGCGTTGGCCAGATTCTCCACCAGCAGTTCGGCGCGCGCGCGCTGCGCGGCCATGCCGGATGCGCCTACCGAAAGCGCGGAGAACAGGCTCATGAGTTCTGTCCTTCTTTAATCGCCGAACGCAGTTGCTGAATCTGCGTATGCAACAGGCTGGAGGCCGCTTGAAAGCGCAGCGCGTTCTCGGCCAGCAGGCGCGATTCGCGGTCGATGCTGACGTTGTTGCCATCATTCTTGTTAGGCAGTCCAGCCACGGCGACCGCCTGTGGCGCGCCCATCGCGTTTTGGAATTCGCTCTGAAAGTCGATGTCCTGGGTCTGGTAACCGGGCGTATCGGCGTTGGCGATGTTGGAAGCCACCAGCTTCTGCCGCACGCTCAGCAGATCCATGTAGCGTTCCAACTCACCGGCCATCGGACCGAGTGTCACGCCCTGTAACGGGCAAGTGGGTGGCCAAACCGTAAGTCTATTGACTTGAGCGCGCGGTGGGTTCGCGCGGCGGCACTTTTGTGCCGCGCAGCAAGATCTTGGCGCCCGCCGGCGGCGGCAAGTGCGACGCCCCGCCACTGGGCCGCGCGCCGGCCAGGGGCTTCGCCATGCGATGAACTTGACCGCCAGCGTGAACGGAGTAAGTCTGCCCGTAGATTGGTATGGCGCGCAGTCGCAATAACCCAGACCGGACCCGGTGAACCTGGAGGTGCTGCGATGGGCCTGCATGACCGGACTCCCCATCACTCCAAGTGTTTTCGGCGCATATCATTGATCATGTCAATGATATGATCTATTATAAAGAAGTGAACCACCGTGCGCCCTTCCCCGACGAACGTCTCCTCCACGCCGGCGGCGAGTCTCGCCTGCTGCGCGAGGTCATTCGGACCAGCCAGGTGCTGATGAGCGGCTTCAGCCGTGTCGTGGGCGTCTCGGCGTCCAGACTTGCGCTCATGCGGCTCCTGGCGAAGGGCTCGCCGGAGGGTGCCGGCACGGTCAAGATCGCTCGCCAACTGGGAATCGATGCGGCGGCGGTCACACGGCTGGCGAAGGAGATGGAGAAGGACCGGCTGGTGGTGCGCCGCGCGGACACCGAAGACCACCGCCGGAGTTATTTCAGGCTGTCAGCGAAAGGGATGCGGACCGCGCAGCGCCTCCACAAGCAGGGCCATGAACTGGAGCGGTCCCTGGACAAGGCGATCGGCGCCGCAGACATCGCCGTGGCGATTAAGGTCCTCACCAGTCTGCGCGTGTTGATGGAAGACCTTCGTTGAAATCGTGGACGGATCTTACCAGGAGATTACCAATGGCATGCGGCGCGCAGAGCGTTACGCGTAGACGATCGTTTCACCTCCCGTTTCCGCGGCACAACCAGACTCAGTTCGTGCAGATCGATACAGGGCGGTGCTTGGCCTGTGGCCGTTGCGTGGCCGCTTGCCCGCATGGCGTACTTGGGATAATCGCCTTCCTGCGCCATCGCCATGTGCACGTCGATTGCGCGCCAGCGTGTGAGGGGTGCCGTACGTGCGTCATGACTTGCCGGCAAGGCGCGATTCAACCTCGTATCGATGGCTCTGGCCGGCGATTCTCGAACCCTGGTGGCATCGTGCCGCAGTCCCTGTCGGCGGTGCTGCGCCTCGTCCTTTCGAAGCGCACGCCATGGCCCTCGCGGGTTCCCGTCGAAGTTCGGCGTCCGCCCTCGCCGCAGCATCCGGGCGAGGCAATAGTAACGTTTGTCGGGCATTCAACGTTCCTAATTCAGACCAGTCTCGGCAACGTTCTGACCGATCCGATTTACTCCGACCGGGCCGGGCCGGGTAAGTTTTTGGGACCGCGCCGTGTCCGCCAGCCCGGCGTGGCGTTTGGCGACTTACCCGATGTTTCTATCGTGCTCGTCAGTCACAATCACTACGATCACCTCGACCTGGCCACCCTGCGCGCGCTGGATCGGCGGTTCCATCCCTTGTTCGTCACCCCGCTCAGGAACGGACCCTTGCTGAAATCCGCCGGCATTCTTCGCGTCCGGGAACTCGGGTGGTGGGAGGATGCCGCGGCAATCGCGCCCGGCATTTCGCTGACTCCGGCGCAACACTTCTCCTCGCGAACCCCTTTCGATCGGAATCGCGCCTTGTGGGGCGGCTTCGTCGTCTCGACGCCCAGCCTTCGCATCTTCTTTGCGGGCGACACCGGGTATGGGCCGCATTTCCGTCAGATTCGAGAGCGCTACGGACCTGTCGATCTCGCCCTGTTGCCAATCGGCGCCTACGAACCCCGTTGGTTTATGAAGGCCATCCACATGAATCCCGCCGAGGCGGTTTGTGCGCACGCCGATCTGGAAGCGCGGCGGAGCATCGGAATGCACTTCGGAACGTTCCGACTCGCACACGAAGGAATCGCCGATCCGGTCGCAGCGCTGGAGAAGGAACTGGAAGGGAGGCAGGTCCCGTGCGACAGCTTTCGCACGCTCGAATTTGGCGAGTCGTTCCGGCTTGGCGGATAGCGCGCGACGAACGACCGACGGGCCCGGCAACCACGGCTTGCCTCGGAGGCCGGGCGCGGTGACGGGATTTCCTCATCGAACGGCTGGGCCGAATCAGGCAAAGGGACGGGAATCAAGTTCAAACGGGATCGGCCGTGCCGCCGCTATGCGGCGGAATTTGGGGTGAGTCGTGTTGAAAGCGGAGGCAGGCGCGGCCCAGGTGGATCTCGTCGCCGGAGCGAAGTTTTTCGCCACGGTTGCCGGCGGGAACGTCGATCGAGCGGCCGTCGCGGAAGACGCGGGTGCCGAATTCGCTCGCGTCGTCGGCGATGCGGTAAACGCCAGCCGCAAATTGGATGTGCGCGTGCTTGCGCGAGACGGTGCTATTGGCCTCGTCGCCACCTTCGAGGAAGACCACGTCGTTGCGTCTCAGCACACGCGATTCTCCATCGGTCAACTCCGACAGGCGGCCGATGTTGGTGCGCGGTTTGGAAATCGGATAAACCTCGCTCTCCGCTTTGCCCTTCACCACCACCACGCTAGCCGGCGCGGGCGGCGCAGGTGTCGCGGTGCCGAATGCGATCTCGAACGCGCGGTCGCCGGATTCGCCTGTGTTGACCTCGACCGAAAAGCCGCGCGGCAATTGGCAGCCGGCGCCTTCGAGAGCCTGCCGCACGTCGTTCTCGAGTCGCGACTCGTTGCCGAAAGCCGCCGCGTAGAGCGCGCGCCGGTCGGCATCGGTGGAAATCAGAGTGACCGTCACCAGCGAGTAAGGAAAGATGCGTTTGCCCCGGCCGGCGGTCTGGATTTTGGCTTCGACTTCCTCGAGAATGGCGCGTTGCACCAGCAGCAGCTCGCCGGATTGTGCGGCGCCGAAGACGCGCTCAGTGAAGCTGCGGAAGCCGCGTTCGATGGTCTTCTCGATTTCGGAAAACAGTTTCATGGCTGAATCAGACCCAGTTGGAGCGCCGCCTCGGTAATTTGAGCGGCGGCGGGCGCGGCGGCGGCCCCGCCATACACTCCATTTTCCACCAGAATGGAGAAGGCGATTTTGCGCGGGCCGGGGCCGTACGGAGCGAAACCGATGAACCAGGCGTGCGATGGAGCTGTGGCCAGCTCGGCGGTGCCGGTCTTTCCAGCGATGGGTACCGAGGCCCCGGCGCGCCGCCCGGTGCCATTGGTCACCACCTCGCGCATGAACTTGCCCAACGTGGCGGCGGCATCGGCGGTCAATACAGGCTGCGGCGGCGCGGTGCGTGGATTGGTCTCGTCGGTGATCCAGCGGCCCTGCGGCATGGTGCCGCCAGTGGCCACGGTGGCCGCCACGCGCGCCATCTGGAACGGCGATGCCACCACTTGCCCTTGCCCGTAGGACGATTGCGGCAGCGACTTGCGCAACTGGGCAACGGTGGCGGGCGAGGCCATCGAAATGCCGAGCAAACCGGCGGTTTCCAGCAGCGGCTCCGCTCCTACGTCATACGCACCCAACTGCGCGAAGTAGGCATTGCAGGAAACCACGATCCCGCGCTCCATGTTCACGGTACCGTGCGCCACCCGATCCTGAACGTCGTCGCGGATAGGCCGTTTCGATCCGTTAATAAAGTTGCCCACGCGCCCATCGGCGAGGCGGATGCACTCGTATGTCTTATCGACTAGTTGCGGATTCTTGCGCAGAGCGGCCATCGCCGTAACCACTTTGAACGTGGACCCCGGCGGGTAAAGGCCGAATCGCGCGCGGTCCAGGAATGGATTGGCCGTTTCACTTGCCGGTTCGGCCGGCAGTGTGTTGGGCGGCAGCGGCAGGCTGATGGCTGCCAGCAGGTCGCCGGTAGAGGGATCGAGCACCACCGTAGCACCTTTCTGAAGGTCGGCCCGCTCCAACGTGCTGCGCAGAATTGCAGCCACGCGGACGCTGAGGCGCGCATCAATCGACATATGGATGTCGCGCGGCCGGTCGAGCACGCGGCGCATTTCGGGACTGTTGGGATCGTAGCGGTGGCGCACCAGCGGCACCAGTTCGCGGTAATCGTAGCGGATCACGCGCTCGCTCGCGCCGGTCTTCGGGTTTCTGACTTCCACCAGCATGGGCCGGTCGTCATAACCGCGCAGGCGGCGAGCGGAGTCGCGCTCGACAAACGCCGTGTTGCCGGCGGCCCAGCGCGCCCGTGTGCGCAGATCGCCCAGCAGGTCGAACATCAGGCCGCCGAACGGATAGTGGCGATTCTCAACGCGAGAACAGGCGCGATCGATATCGATGCCGAGTGCGGAATACTCGGCGCGATGCCGTTCGAGTTCGCTCCAGTCGCTGGTCGCCAGCGGCAGGCCGTTGCGGTCGTAGATGGCGCCCATGGAAATCTGGCGCATCACTTCCTGAAAGCGCGGATTGTATTCGAAGCGGCGCGCGCCGTCGGCCTCGACAACCAGCGTGCCTGCCCCCATCACCGCGGCTGGTTGTAGCACTTCGACCCAGGCGGCTTTCGCCAGCACGGTCGCGCCGGCCACGGCGAGAAGGATGCCTGCCACGGCGACGGGCGCGCGAAATGGCGCGGCGTCATCTTCCTGGCGGTGGCGGGCGGAGATGGAAGCGAGAATGCCAATCACCAGGAAATTCGCCAGCAGGGCTGTCCGGCCATAACTCAGGAATGGCGTCACCACGCCGGAGAGCGGCGCCACGCCGAGCGCGCCG
>CAZFOP010000141.1:0-8637 GCA_964520085.1 uncultured Solibacteraceae bacterium
AAAACCGTTGAACCTTTGCGGGTTCCGTGGGTTCGAATCCCACCCTCACCGCCAAGATACTGATAAGAGTATACTTACATCGTGCTGAATCGATTCTAGCTGATCCCTTTCTCATTGAAACTGCACAATCAGCGGTGAGGGTCGTTGACTCCCACCCTCACCACCTAATGTGATTCCTTGCTATCAATAAGCCGGCAACAACCCTCAGGCCGATTTGGGTAATGAAGGATGATGCGGCTCCAATATCGCATCTGATCAACGTCGGGACTTGTGCGTGGACTCCGACGTTATGTGGAACCCAGAAGTGACTCAGGCGAAACCTATCGCCAAAACCGCGGAGACTCGTTAATGCCCGCAGTGTTCTTCGTCCGCGCAATCCCGTTGCTCACGGAATCGGCCGGACGTCCTCATTTCACCACGGCCCGCACACTGCTTTCTGCGTGTACGGACTCCGGTTTCAATCACACTCTTCCCGGGAACCAAATGATCGCAGTGCATGGCGTGGCGCCGTGCGAACGCGCGAATCCTATTCGAGATCTCCGGCCTTTCGCTCGCGCCCTTCGAGAACCCGGAGATCGTTAAGCTCTCCCGATCGCCTACCTCATCGCACAACCATCGTCACCTCGCCCTGACTGGCTTCCCCGCCGACGATTACGCTTACTTGAACGGCGTTCCCCGGCGCTACCGTTGGGTCCATGCGAGCGTTCACCTGGAACAGCCCAGGCATCTGGTAGGGCGCCGCCCCGCAATACTCGATTGTGGCTGGCAACCCGCCGATCTCGGCCGCGCACTGCGCCGCCGGCGACGGCAGAATGTTAATCGCCAGCCGTCCATCGACACCCGGCGGCACCGTCACGCCCTCTCCCGTGCCCCACAGGATCACCACCGATCCGGGCGCCGCCGGAGCGTCGATCGAATTCGGTGTCACGCCGTCCTCGTTCTGGATGGCTCCCTGTCCGGTCCCTTGCGAGTTCACCGTGAAGAGCGCGGGCGCGGTGGCGCCCACGTTCACCTGGAACGGGTCCGACCGAACCCCCTGGTATTCCACCTGCACGTTGACCACGCGCTTCAATGCCGCCAGGTATGGCACGACCGCGGAGCACTGCTGCGCCGACACGTACACGAGTGGCGCGGGGACGCCATCGAAGAGAATACTGACGCCGTCCATCACGTTACTGACGATGCCGTTCTTCCCCACGACGATCTGGTTGTCGAGCTGTGCAGGCCCCAGATTCGTTCCCCAAACCACTACCATCTGCCCCGGCGCGACCTGGCTTTGGTAAGATGCCGCGTTCGTGACGGCAGTCACCACCGGCTTGGGTCCGGCCTGCGCGGCAGTGACCACCAGCATCGTCATCGAATACGCCGGAAACACCGCGCTGATCGAGCCGTTCGCAACGGTCAAATCCGGCTGCCGCACGATCGCGCTCAGATTTGCGCCGCTGTACTGCCACACCTGGGCCGTTCCCTGCGCGTTGAAATCCGAGATGGCGACGGTGCTCGAAAGGTCACCGGTCGTCTTGTTGAGCACCATGATGGTGAGCGCGTTGTCGGAGCGCTGGGCGGCGAAGATGCTGAGTTGATCGGTATCGCCGGTGGCGGCCTGGACGCTGGTCTCGCCGAAGGCGCCGCCGATTCCATCGTAATTGCGGTACATGCGGAACGCGAACGCGAACGGCTCCGCCAAACTCACCGGAGCCGTATCTCCCGGCGCATCGGGCGTGCCCCAAACCCACGCCGCCGCCAGGTCCACGCCCTCGCGGCCGAAAATCCCCAGGGCGTCGGCTTCCGCCAGCCCGCCGACGATCGACCCGTGCGCTCCGAAGTCGTACTCCGTGAGAGCGATCCTGGTTCCCGGATAGTTCTGGTTGACCCAGTCGTGCATGCGCGGAATGATACACGGCTTCGCCGGCTGCCCCTGATCGTCCTGCGTCCAGAAGGTGTCGCTGGCCGCGTAGTTGGGGTCCCATAAAATGTGGGTCAGGAGCAGCCGGTCCGCATTGGTAGCCGGTTGGAGTTGCATGCCATAGAAGTGCTCGTCGAGATAGTCGAGCAAGCGCTGTCCGGTTTGCTGTTCGTAGGCCTGAAACTTCTGTAAGTACCACGACGTGAAATCCACCCCGCCGTGCACGTTGCGGTCGATCGGGTTCGCCCAGTAGGAAATATTCGGGTACGTAAACGCGGCCGGGAGCGGTTGCGCGACCGGCAAATAGGCGAACTCCGATACCGAGAGGCCCGCTCCGGCGAAATCGAGAGACGAATAAAACATGCCTGCCCAGATTGGTTGCCCCGGGCTCATCACCAACGCGGTCGGGTCGGCCTGCTTGATCGCCTGGGCGTACGTGCGGCTCAACCCCCAGGTCTCTTCGTAGGTTTGCGGCAGTGGGTGAATGTCGCGGTGCGTGGTGGGCCACCACACCGGTTCGTTGTCGAGCTGCCAAATGGCCACCCCGCCCTGGTTGGCCTGCCCGAAATTGGCGACCATGTGCTGCACCCATTCCGCCTGATAGCTCTCGTCGAACAGGGACGCAATGTCGGTGACGTTGTTGGCGATCAGCGTCTTATTGTCCGGCCGGACACCGTTGCCGCAGTTGTGGTCGTACGGGTCCGTCTGCGCCTGCGTTCCGTACGCGGATACCGGGAAGCTGCACGCCTCCTGCGCCCAACTCGCCGGCCGGACATTGGGCAGCCAGCCCAACATCGAAACGCCTGCCAGCAGCTTGCTGCCTGTCACGCGCGCGTACTCGAGCATCAGGTCGGCTCGCGAGCCGTTGGGAAGGGCTGCCGGGTTTGGATTGAAAAGGTCGGGAGCAACCTCAAAGTAATAGTCGTTTGCCGAGTTCCACACGTCGAGCTTCCAGTTGTAACGGGATGCATTGTCGCCGCCCCAGCGCCGCACGCCGACGCGCAGGTCCCCACCGGCGCTCGCGGCGGTGAGATCCGGCTCGAACGTCGAGCCGGCAACGTTCTCCTCGACGAAGTAATCGTTCACCCCATAAATGTCGGGACTGATGGGGAGTCGCGCCGCGGTTGCGTCCACCGCCAGAGCCGGGCCTGCTTGAGTCTGCGCCGCCGCCATGCCCGCGGCTGCGATCGAAAGCCACAACCATCTTGCCATCATCGTGAATTCTCTCCTATTCATGCCAGCCGGACGATCCACAACGCCCGCCGGCTCCTTTCCTCATCGCCATCCACGCCCTACGCCGCAACTGCGGCTCAGCATATCGCGCCCAGCACATCGAGTAGCGGCTTGAGGCGGCGGCGGCTCACCGGAAGCCGATCTCCGTTTCGCAGCATCACTTCGGCGTAACCGCCCACGAGCGGCAAAACCTCGGCGATGGCGGCGATCCGAACCACGTGTTCGCGGGAAATGCGAACGAATGCAGCCGGGTCGAGGCGCCTCTCCAATTCCGCCAGGCTCACGTCCATCCAGCAGCGTTGGCCACCGGCGTGGAGAGCCGTCATGCCTTCGTCGATCGAGAAATAGTCGGCCTCTTCTGCCGCGACCACGCGGTAACGGCCGGCTTGCTTGGCCAGGAAGCGGGGCTGCGGCCGCGGCGCAGTGCGAATCAAGCTGTCCACGGCGTCGTCGCGTCCGGGAGCGACGGTCTGGCGAACGCGGTCCAAGGCTTTGGCGAGCCGGACGCGGTTCACCGGTTTCAGCAGGTAGTCCACGGCGTGCACCTCAAACGCATCCACCGCGTATTTGTCGAACGCCGTGCAGAAGACGATCTTCGGCCGCGGCAAAGGCAGCGAAGCTGCGATGTCGAGCCCGCTGCAGCCGGGCATCTGGATATCGAGCAGGACCAGATCCGGCTTCAATGCCGCGATCATCTCGATAGCCTGCTCGCCCTCCTCCGCTTCTCCGATAACTTCCAAGTCGGCGTGCGGGGCCAGCAACTCGCGAAGATGGTCGCGCGCCGGCTGCTCATCATCCACCAGCAAGACGCGGATCATGGGCACGTCCCCTCGACGGCAGCAGCCACGCGCTGCGCCGGAAACTCGATCGCCACCACGGTCATCGATCCTTCCCGACCTATCCGCAATGCGCCTCGATCCCCAAAATAGAGGTGCAGGCGCTGCTCGATATTGCGCAAGCCAAAACCCTGCCCGCCGACGCGAGGTGCGCGGTCCCCGGGCTTGAATCCGTTTCCGTTGTCGCGAACTTCCAGCAGCAGCCTGTCGCCGCGGCATTGCCCCCGAATGTTCACGATCCCCGCTCCCCGCACCGAGCAGACGCCGTGCTGGATCGCGTTCTCGACCAACACCTGCATCACCATGGCCGGGACCAACAACTGTTGCGCCGCTTCCTCTACGGCGATCTCGATCTTCAAACGGGGACCAAAACGCGACCGCTCGACATCCAGATAGGCGGTGACGAAGTCCATCTCCTCGGCTAAGCGCACCCACTCGTTTTCCGAACGGCAGAGCGTGTACCGGAATACTTCCGCCAGTTGTTCGACGGTTTCCCTGGCGCGCGAAGCATCCCTCGAAATCAATCCCGCAATGGCTCCAAGGGAATTGAACAGAAAATGGGGATCGATCTGCGCCCGCAGCGCTTTCAACTCCGCGCGCGTAGCCAGAATCTGCAGGTCCTTCTCTCTGCGCTCCTGTTCGATCTTCTTTTCCCGCAGGCGGTGATTGTCGAGCATGATCGAGAACTCGCTGGCGAGTGAGTTCAGGAGCGCAATGTCGGCGCCCATGAACTGGAGGTTCCGGACCTTAGGCGCGACCTGGATGGAACCGCGGACCTCGCCTCCCGCCCGGACGGCGGCGTACATTCCCGTCCCGCTCGCAAGCGGCGTGGCGGCGGGCAGCGAGATCGCGGACGCAGAACCGAAAATCTCGACGAGCGCGCGCTCCGCGCTCCGAGCCAGGTTCTCTTCCGTGATGGCGCCTTCGAGCCCGGCAAGGAAGAAGGCCCTCGCTTCGGTTGGGGTGAACTTCCGCTGGAACAACGTCGCATCGATCCAGCGCAGCCACTTGGCACGGAGCCAAGGCACGACGGAGATGGCGGGCCACACACACAGGATGAGCGATGGAAAAGCGCTGCGCCCGGCGAGGAACCCAACGGCCGGGACTAACCACCACGCCGAATACACCGCGACCAGAACGAAGTAAGAGAACGAGACTTCCTTGATGAGTAGGTCGAAAGTCAGCGGCTGCACATAGTAAGCCAGGACAAAAAGCAGAAAGCCTGGAACCACGCTCTCGAATGCGCTGAGCCACATCGGGTTCCAAAAAAGCTGCGCGAGATGCACACTCCCCAGCAAGACAAAACCCGCCACGAGCCAAGCTGCGATCTTCCGCCTCATTTCCGGGGCGCTCGAATGCCTGGTCTGCCAGATCAACAGCGCAGTGACCGCGCTCGAAACGCCCAGGATCGCCGTAAACACCGGAAAGGACCAGAGGCGCAAACCCCACCAGCCGGGGAGACAGAAGGGAGCGATCACGGTGAACGCGAGCCCGGCTGCGCAGGCTGCATACAGGGCGATCAGACCGAGCCTCCACCAGGCGATCCTCCGCAGGTTCTTTCGCTCCTCATGAAAGAACATGTCGACGACCAGAGGAGGAGCGCACAGGTTTAGCGCGTTGAGAATGGCGAAATGCAAGTCCGAAACGGACGGCATGAGCGGCTGCAGGCGGCGGATGTTCATCACGTAGATCAGGGCGACATCGAGGACCAGCAGAGCCGTCCGCATGCCTCCCCAGATCCTCGCTCCGCCCGCGCGCTCCCGGAATAGCAGATAGGCGCACGCTCCGAAGCCGACGGCGTTCCAGGCGTACACCAGGAGCCTGATGTGATGCAACAGCATGTTCTCGGACGGAGCTATCCGCCTCCTGTCAGAATTCTAAAGTCATCCCCACCGCCGGCAGAAAAGGCATGGTGTTTGCGCGAAACCGGCCAATCATACTCTCGTACTGAACGGTTGGCGGAATCAGATAGCCATAGTAACGCCAGTTACTATGGTCCGTTAAGTTAGCGGCTTCGATGTAAAGCGTCAACCGGCGGCGGCCATCCGTGTAGGTCTTGTTCAGACGGCAATCGATGCTTTCGTACGCGGGGAGCCGGCTCTGATTGGGTTCCGAGGTAAGGTGAAACGGCAACAAGCCGTCCGGCGATAGGGTGAAATCCAGCGGTCCCTGGATGTAACCTGCCAGCGGGTAGCCGCTTCCGTACCGGGCGCTGGAGCTCAGGTTGACATTGGGCGTGAGCCGCAAACTTCCGTACGCAGTGAAGGTGTTTCGCTGATCGAAATTGCCCCAGAAATTCAGATTCGTGCCCGGCTGCCAGTACTTGTTGTACGCCCGGGAGTAGCTGACCCAGCCCGAAAGCCGGTTTGCGCTGCGGCGCTGAACGGAGATCTCCGTGCCGCGGGCGTAACCATCCAGAGCGTTGCCCAGCACCGGGCCGGGCTGCGGGAATGCCACGCTGCCATCGGCGAGGAGGCGGAATTGGGTTTCCGGCGAGTAGATCACCTCACGCTCCTGCCGGTTGTAAGCCTCCACGTGAACGCGCAGTTTCTCGGTGAGCAACTGATCCAGGGAGACCACCGCGTGGGTCGCCCGTTCGGCGCGCAGACCCGGCGTGCCAAATTCGCCGTATAGCTCCTGCAAGCTGGGGAACTGGGCGTATTGGCCGGTGGAGACGGCCAACTGCGTCCTGGCGAATGGCGCGAACGTGATGGCCGCGTGCGGCAGCCAGACGCTCTGACCGGTGGCGTTATAATGATCCCAGCGCCCGCCCACCTGGAGCGTGACGCGATGCCGCAGGAGTATGACTGCGTCTTCCACATATCCTCCGGGCTGCCAAGCCGATCGCGCGTAGTTCGCCTGCGGAACCAGGTATGGCTCGAGGGTCTCCGCGTTCATATCCCAGAGCGACATCTCCTGGTACCGCTCGTCGATGCGCCGGTCCCCAATACCCGCCTGGAACCGGTCCCACGAGCCGACCTGCTGCGTGAAGTCGCTCCGGGCCGCCCACTGACGGGCCTCCGTGTCGATGATGATCTGGCTTAGCGCGTTCCGGTCGCGTTCCGCATTGTCGTTCCAGGAGGCCTGGGTCTGGAGCAGCGTTGAGGACGACGGGATCCAGCTCCAGCGGAGACTGCCGAGGTCTCCCCGGCTGTGCCCATGGGTGAAGTAATTGTCTTCTTCATTGAAATCGGTGGGGGCATCGCGCACCGCTTGGCCACCTCCCCAGAACCCGGTCAGGCTGAGCTTATTATGTTCGCTCAGGTCGTACGAGAGTTTTCCCTCCACGTCCTCATAGCCCAGGCTCATGCCATTCTTGACGTTCATCCGCTGCAGCAGGTACTGTAGGTAGCTCTTGCGGGCCGAGATTAGCCACGATCCCTTCTTGGATCGCCCCAATGGGCCTTCGGAAGTGAGGGTCGATCCCAAAAGACCCGCGCTGAACCGCGTCTGGATGCGGTCGCGGTCCCCATCGCGGGTGGCGACACCCAAAACGGCCCCGGTCCGGTCGCCATAACTGGCGGGGAATGCCCCACTCATGAGAGTGGTCGACTCGATCACATCGCCATTGAGGATGGAAAGCGAGCCGAGGGCGCCTTGGTCGTGGAGCGCGTGGAAGGGCTGGTCCAGCAGCACGCCATCGAAGAACACGCCGATATGAGAGATGTCCGCCTCGCGCACGGCGAAATCGGCATAGAAATCCTGGTCCGCCGTCACGCCCGGCAGGCTAGGAACGGCGCGAGCGGGATCGTCCGCCAGGACCGTGGACAGATTCTGGAGCTCGGTGCTGTTCAGCGTGGACTGAGTCGGCGCGTCGGCGACTACAGGCGCGTAGGGACCGGCGGTCACCGTGATCTGCTCGGTGTGTTTGAGCGCTTCCTGGCCCAGCAGAAGTTCCACCTGCATCGTCGCTCCGGCCGCCACTTCAATTCGGGTTCTCAAGAGACCGTAGCCTACGGTCGTGACGTAGAGTTCCACGCTCCCCGGCGTGACATTGAGCAGTCCGAAACTCCCGTCATGATTGGTCGTCGTCTCGATACCCTGATCCCGAATCGAGACCACGGCTTTCTCGATGGCTTCCCCGGTCTTGAAGTCGAGCACCTTACCGCGCACGATCGCAGGGGGTCCGGCGGGCTGCCCAAAGGCCGGCGCCAGCGCAAGCAGGAACGCGACGGATAACAGCGCAGTTGACGCCATAGTCCCGTGATACGCGAAGCGCATGGAGAAACTCCTTTTAATGAATCCTCCATAGAGTTTGCGTGGAAGCGGCTACACGGCGAAGAGACTTCGTACGAATGGCCGGACTTTGACGATGGGCGGCAGCCCGAGAGCGACGAGTGGGGCAACAAAGAAGACTCCGCTGAGATTCTGAAGCGCTTTTTCGTGAGCTACCCGAAGCGCATCCTGCGCACAGTTGCTTTTGCCCGGGATACTCCCGCCTGTTCGAAAGTCCGAACCGCCCTACTTCGCCCAGACCGGGCACCGTACCGATTGCTCGTCTGGCAGTCGCTCTGCTAATGGATTTGAGCAGTTTTGGGCAACGCGCGACGGCAGGCCGGCAAGTATGGCGCTGGCGGCAACGGGGAATCTGCAACCTGCACACCCTTGTACTACTGAGTCATAAAGATGAGCATCACCCTGACCCTCGTTGAGCGAGCGTAT
>CAZFOP010000142.1:0-8623 GCA_964520085.1 uncultured Solibacteraceae bacterium
CGGCGGTGACTTTGAACGCGCCGCCGTAGATGCCGATGTCCTCGCCGATGAGGAATACGTTGGGGTCGCGCTCCATTTCCTCCCACAGTCCTTCGCGAATGGCTTCCAAGTAAGTGGTTGGCATGGATCACTCGCCGTCGTAGACGTTACCGAACAGGGTAGCGGGATCGGGGAACGGTTGCTCGTCGGCCCAGGCGACGGCGGCGTCGACTTCCTGGCGGACCTGCGCGTGTACGGCATCGATGGCGGCTTGATCGCTCCAGCCGTGCTCGATCGCTTTCTCCTCCAGGCGAACGATGGGGTCTCGCTTGGCCCACTCGTCGAAGAGAGCGGGCGGGACGTACTCGGCGGCATCGTGCGCGGAGTGGCCGGTCATGCGGAAGGTCTTGCACTCGAGCAGATACGGCCCTAGGCCCGCGCGCGCGTGGGCAACCGCGCGGCCGGTGGCTTCATACACGGCGAACACGTCATTGCCATCGACGATTTCGGCGGGCATGCCGTAGGCCGGCCCGCGGTCGGCCACATGGGTGCACGCCATCTGGCCGCTCAGGGGCGTCGAGTAAGCGTATTGATTGTTGTTGCAGACGAAGACCACCGGCAGTTTCAGGACGGTGGCCATGTTGACGCCCTCGTGCCAATCGCCGCGGCTGGTGGATCCATCGCCGAAGTAGCTGAACGCGACGCCGTTGGTGCCGCGATACTGGAGCGCCAGAGCGACGCCGGCGGCCACCGGCACGGTGGCGGCGAGAGCGCTGATGATCGACACCAGGCCGGCGCTCATATCGCCCATGTGCATGTTGCCGTCGCGGCCGTTCGTGAGGCCTCCCACCCGTCCCATGTACTGGGCGAAGATGCGGCCCAACGGAATGCCGCGGATGAAAAACACCGCCATGTCGCGATGGCTGGGCAGCAGCACGTCCTCGGGAAGCGAATGGAGCGCGGTGCCCACGGGGATGGCTTCCTGCCCGCGGCCGACATACACGCCGCCCAGAACCTTGCCCTGGCGGTATAGCTTGCGCTCGATGCGGTCCTCGGTTTCGCGCATCAGCGACATGTAATAGAGGCAGCGCCGCGCCAGTTCGGCCTGCGGGGCGGACTCGGCTGGACCGAGCTGCTCATGCGCACTGGTTGTTGGAATGGTGCTCATCGGGCGCGCCTCACGGTACGTTGCAAGGGCTAGTATAGCGAACTTGGAGGCGCGGGCCGAATGCGGGGCGCGAAAGGAAAGGAGAGTGAACGCGATTGCCGGACGATGAGCAAGGGCGGGGGCGCGGCGGATGGCGATTTCCAATCGGGGCATGGCCGCTGCCGGCGGAAGACTTGCATTACCGTGGTAATGTCAAGGTAAGGTTGGACATCTGCCACTCGGCACGTTCGATCGTGCGCTGGCAAGAACCGCGGGAACACAAAGGCTGTAAAGCCACCCTCTGCGTCCCCATTGCATTCTCTGCGGGCTATCTGCGAAACTTGTCACAGGATGCTTGCGCGGCTTTGGCTGCCTCTGCTGGGTCTGGCTCCGTTTGCCTTGGCGCAAAACGCGGCACTGCCGGCGCACGAGGTGCTCAACTACAGCATCGAATGGCGCCTCATCACGGCCGGCAAAGCGCGGCTGGAGTGGCAGCAGGCGCGCGCCTCCTCGCATATCGACCTCAAAGTGGAATCGGTTGGTCTGGTCTCGAAGTTGTTCCGCGTGGAAGATGCTTACCGGGCCGATCTCAATCAGGACGGCTGCGCCGAATCCACCCTGCTGTATTTGCAGGAGGGCAGCCGCCAGCGCGAAACGCGCGTCACCTACGACGATCGCAAGGCCAGCTACCTGGAGCGCGATCGGGCCAAGAACGCGGTGCTGCTCACAAAGGACATCGAACTCCCTGCCTGCGTGCACGACGTAGCCGGCGGCTTGTATTATCTGCGCACCTTGAACCTGGAGCCCGGTCACAGCGTCAACGTCGCGATGAGCGATGGAAAGAAGAGCGTGGTGGCCAAAGTGGAAGCGCAGCAGCGCGAGGACGTGAAGACTCCCGAAGGCGTCTTCCACACCATCCGCTACGAGGCCTTCCTGTTCGACGGCGTTCTCTATAAGCGTCCGGCCCACCTTTATATATGGCTGAGCGACGACCGGCGCCGGCTGCCGGTGCAGATTCGCGTACGGATGCAGTTCGCCATCGGCACCATCGGGTTGCTGCTCGAGAAGCACGAATAGGCGTGCGCGCATAGCGACGGGCAAGCGAAAGCATTCCCCACTCAGCTATTACAATGTTGATTGATGATCGCCTCCATCAACCCCGCGACCGGCGAAATCATACGCACGTTTGAAGCCGCGACCGCGGCTGAGATCGAGACCAAGCTCGCTCGTGCCTATGCGGCTTGGCGCTCCTACCGCTGCACTTCGTTCGCCGCGCGCGCAAGCTGGCTCACCGCCGCCGCCCAGATTCTGGAGTTCGAGCAGGATCGCCTGGGCCGGCTGATGACGCTCGAAATGGGCAAGCCCATCGCAGGCGCGCGCGCCGAAGCGGCCAAGTGCGCGCTGGCGTGCCGCTATTACGCCGAGCACGGCGAACGGCTGCTGGCCGACGAGGCCATCGACGCGGGCGCCGGCCGCGCCTTCCTCCGCTATCGGCCGATTGGGGCCGTGCTGGCCGTGATGCCGTGGAACTTCCCCTTCTGGCAGGCGTTCCGCTTCGCGGCGCCGGCGCTGATGGCGGGCAACGTGGGACTGCTCAAGCACGCCTCGAACGTGCCGCAGTGCGCGCTTGCCATCGAGGAGGTGATTCGCCGCGCTGGTTTTCCGCCGGATGTTTTCCAGACGCTGCTGATTGGCTCAGCGGCGGTGGAAAGCATTCTCCAGGACCGCCGGGTTGCGGCCGCGACGCTCACCGGCAGCGAATCGGCAGGTGCAGCCGTGGCGGCGCAGGCTGGCCGGCAGATCAAGAAGACCGTGCTCGAACTGGGCGGCAGCGATCCCTTCGTAGTGATGCCGAGCGCCGATCTGGACCGCGCCGTGAAGACCGCGGTGCAGGCGCGCGTCGTCAACAGTGGCCAATCCTGCATCGCGGCCAAGCGCTTTATCGTGGATGCCCGCATCGCGGATGAATTCGAGCGCCGATTCGTGGCGGGGATGAGGGCGCTACGAGTGGGCGACCCGATGGACGAGAGCACCGAGGTTGGTCCGCTGGCCACGCCCGCCATTCTCGAAGAGATCGAAGCCCAGGTGAACCGTTCGGTGGCGATGGGCGCCAGGGTGCTTACCGGCGGGCATCGCATCGAGCGCCTCGGCAACTTCTACGCACCCACGGTGCTCGCATGCGTGCCCGAGAATGCGCCGGCGTATCGCGAAGAATTATTCGGACCGGTGGCGGCGATCTTCCGCGCACGCGATATCGGCGATGCGATCCGCCTCGCCAACGATACCGTTTTCGGCCTTGGCGCCAGCGCCTGGTCGGCCGACCCCGCCGAGCAGGAGCGCTTCATCGACGAGATCGAATCCGGGATGGTCTTCATCAACGGCATGGTGGCCTCCGACCCGAGGCTGCCCTTTGGCGGAGTGAAACGCTCGGGCTATGGCCGCGAACTCGCCGCCTGCGGCTTGCGCGAGTTCGTCAATATCAAAACCGTCCGGATCGCGTAGCCACTGTCGGAGAGCCGCTATCGCACATTCTGTCTACTTAAGTGATGCCAAGAAGGAATACCGCTGGCTCTGCAGGTCTGGAGCCTGCGCTACGGCGGGCTGGACGGCTGGGGGTGTTGGATAAACCCTCGGTTCACTGCACTGTCAGGCACTTCACGGCAATCGCCCCCATAGATAACTATCGTGTAGTACTTTCCGTACCTGCTTTAGTTAGCGATATTGCGTTGCAGAAGATACAGGTTGCAATGCCCGGCGGCTTCGTAAATAATAGTTGCGAGCAAGTCGGATTTATTGTGTGCGCACAGGCAGCAGTTCGCCGGCAGCAGATTGCAGCATCGCCGGCGGGGAACTGCGAGCGGGCGATCGGCGATCTGGAGTAACTCATGAGAAACACTGAGAAAGACCGGACTCGTTTACGAAAGCACAAGCAGCGCGGTTCGGAAATGGTCGAATTCACGCTGACGTTCTTACCCTTTATGGGGTTCATGGTCGTCCTGCTGAACATGGCGTGGTCGATCTACACGCGGTCGACGCTACAGTTCGCCGTCGAGCAGGGCGTGCGCTATGCCGTGACCAGCCAGACCAGCGGCGCTTTGGGACAAGTTGCCTCAATACAGGCCGTGGTTCAGAAGATGTCTTACGGAAGACTGAGTAGCTGCGGATCCCCTCCCACGACCTTGACGAACCCCTGGTGCAAAATTTATGTGAACTGGTACCAGGTCGACCCAAAAACCGGCGTGGCGACGAATGTGACTTCGACCGTCGGCGGCAATGGGGCGGTCAACGGCGTGTTGCCGCTGGTCGAGGTTTCGGTGCAAGGGCAAACGGACAGCCTGCTGCTGCCGTTCATACCCATGCCGGGTATCCAACTCGGCGCCCTCAATCCGATCAGTATGAATGCCACCGCTTGGGACGTGATGGAAGCGGCTCCGCTGTGCGGTCAGCCTGATTGCGTACCAGCGATGTAGGGGGAAAACAGGATGCGAAATCGAAAACAAACACATCGCGGCGTATCGATGATCGAATTCACCCTGATCGTCCCGTTCTGGTGCACCCTGCTGCTCGGGACGTTCTGGTGTGGCACGGCCATGGTTCGGGGACTGGTGGTTAACGAAGTCGCGCGAGATCTGGATAGCATGTGGAGCCGCAGCACCGATTTTTCAGCCACCGGCGCCGGTGGTTCAAACACGATTCTCACCAGCATAACCCAGTCACTCGGCACGGTAACTCCCACGGGAACTGGCGTGGTCTGGTTTACCCGCCTCACCTACGTGGGAAAGAGCGTTTGTGCAGGAATTAGTCCGACCTACGGCGTTTTTACGCCAACGCTGACGGCCTATAACCCGCCTTGCACCAACCTCGGGCAGTTTGTGATCACGCAACAGTACTCGCAAGGCAATACAAGCTTGCGGTCCAGCGCTTTCGGCACGGCTCCTGTGGCTCTTCTGGATGCGAGCAATGACTACGAGGTCGACAGCGCCGTCACTTACGCTACTACCGCAACCCTGGTGTCCAACTTCAATCTGCTGCCTAAGCCACAGGAGGCGGGCGCGGATGGTTACCAATCCGGCAACCCGATATATGTGGTGGAGGCGTACTTCACGGGCACGGGCCCACAGGGAGGTGTATATGGCTACGCAATATTCTAATCCGCTTGAGAGCAGACCTCGACGGACTCCGTCGCCGCACCGGCAAAAACAGCAGGCCGGCAGCATATTGATGTTGTTCACGATGATGTTGCCCGCCCTGTTGCTTCCAGTGATAGGGGCGGCGATCGATTTTACGGCGATGTACATCGTGAAGGAAAAACTGCAAGCTGCCGTGGATGGAGCCGCGATTGCCGCGGCCCAGTCCCTCAGCGCGGGGACAAGCTTCGCTCCGCAGCAAGCGGCGGCGCAGTTGTGCGGGCAAGAATTCATCGCCGCCAACATCCCTACCGGCTCGGGACCGGGAGGCGGCGGTTACTGGGGCGCATACACATTACAGGACTCTGTGGTCGCCACCCAGGTCCCCGCGAGCAAAGTCACCACGGTGACCATCTCCGCCACCGTGTATCTCCCGATGCTGTTCATGCGCATGCTTGGCGAGAACGCTGCAACCGTAGGGGCATACGGCCAAGCTTCCCGCAGGAGTGTAGTGCTGGTTCTGGTGATCGACCGGTCGGGCTCCATGGGGGCCGAACTGGGCGCCGTGCAGGCTGGCGCCGCAAAGTTCGTCAACGCATTTCAGGGCGGTACCGACATGCTTGGTCTTGTGCTGATTTCGGGAAGCGCCTTCGTCGCGTATCCGCCGCACGATTGGGGCAAGAACCCAGGGGCTGGCGCGTTTAATGCGGCCGGACCGACTGGCCCCGACGTTGACTTCAACAGCAGTACGGTCTCGCCCAATATGCTCGATACGCTCGGCAACATGACGTCCGGCAGCAACACTGGTACGGCCGAGGGGCTCATGCTCGCCTATAAAGAGCTACAGACGGCAAATCAGCCGGGAGCTATGAATATCATTGTGCTGTGGACGGATGGCGCGCCGAACGGCATTACAGCCGACTTCAACGCTGGTGTTCTGGGCACTGCCACGAACTCCCTCCGGTTTTCGGGTGCGGCGCCAACCGCCACCAACCTCAGCGGGTGCACGAACACCAACGATGGAACCACCGGACAATATCCAAACGTCGCGGCCAACTCAATACTGGGCTGGATGGCGCAGTGGGGAGGCTACGCCTATAACAGCAACGCCACCCAGGGAGTTCGCGAACGGGCGCAAAGCAGCACCGCCGGAATGTCCGTGCCCTTGTGGACCACCCTGTCCGCCCCCGGCGCGAGCGGTAGTGACGAAGTAACCCTGAGCCACACGTCCGGCCCGGGCAACGGTTGCACTTGGACAGACGGATCCGCTATCAACACCGTCGTTAACATACCCGCGATGGATTACTACGGAGATGCGACACAAGGGGTGAATGCCCCTGTCCCCGGTACACTTGGCAATCAATTCACCACATCCGACTACAAACAGTCGAATATCTGGAATACCACGACTGCCAACTGTCAAAAGGGCGCGGGCGGCACGGGCGGCGTTCCCCTGCAACTCAGCGGGACTTTCGCCGGCAATGCTTCAACGTCCAATACGCCGTCCTCCAACGCCTGCCAGATCGGGCTGGCCTCTTGGAATGCCACGGATATGGCAGGCAGGCAAATTCATGCCGATACCGTTCTCAGTCCGATAATTTACACGATGGGCTATGCCGGCAGCGTCTCAGGATCCGGAGGTGTTGACGTCGTGCTCCTGTCGCGCCTGGCAAACGTCACTGGCACGGCCTTGAACCCCCAAACCGGGCTCGTGTATAATACCGTGTACAATAACTCCATCACGCCGGGCCTGTACCTACAGATTCAGCAAGTGGGAGACGTGTCAACGGCGTTTGACCAACTCCTTTCGGAGATCCTGCGCCTGTCGCAATAGCGCGGCTGGATTCTGACAATGTGCGGCGCCCCCGTGCCGGACGCAGAGGATGCGGCCTCGGCACGGGAGCGCCGCCTTATATGATCGTCCTCACAAGACCGCAGGAAGTTACCGGCATGGTGGAGTGTGCCCACTCCCCTCTTGTTCAGGCAAGCTAAAGCATGCCCCACCCCGCAGCGGCAATCCTGCTACTGTGGAACGTTCGGGAATCCAATCGAGAAACAGGGGAAGAAGCGTGCAGACAGTTGCCGGAATCGATCTGGGCGGAACCGCCATCAACTATACCTTGGTGAACGGGCAGGAGCAGTTCCTCATCGAGGGGCTGTGCGAACACCCCGCGCTGGCCAAGCAGGGGCCGGAAATCTGCCTGCGGCAGATTGAGGACGGCTTGAAAATGGCCGCCGCGAAAGCGGGCGTAGCGCTGGCCGACGTGGTTGCGGCCGGGTTGGACACACCCGGTCCGGCCAATGCGGAGGGCGTGCTCAGCAAGCGCGGCTCGACGAACTTTGTGCACAAGGACTGGGCCGGGTTCGATATCCGCGCCGGATTGGAAAAGAAGCTCGGCATCCCGGTGACGTATTTAAATGACGGGAACGCCGGAGCGCTGTGGGGACACTTCAACATTTTCGGCGCCAGCAAGCGGGAGACGACGCTGACGGTGGTGATCGGGACAGGGCTGGGCGGCGGCATCATCATCGAGGGCAACGTGGTGAAAGGCCGCGTCGGATTCGGCGGAGAATTAGGCCACGTTCTGCTTCCCTTTCAGAGCATCGCCGCCATTGCGGGCTTGCAGCCGCGGTGTAATTGCGGGCGCACGGGATGCCTGGAATCGGTGTGCTCACTTTCGGCGATCGAGCGATCGTTTCTTCCGTACTTCCTGCCGAAGTATCCGGAGCACGAGCTGGGCGCGATGGACCTCCACGCCGCGGCCAAGCTGGTGCGCGGCATGGCGGAGAACGGCGACCCGATGTGCAAAGATATCTTCGGCGTGCAGGCGCATGGCCTGGGACTCTTCTTCGACGAGATGGTGAATACGTTCGATCCGGACGCGTTCATCGTGGGCGGCGGCGCGTTGGAGACACGCGAAGAATTCCAGCGGTGGTTTCTCTCGGAGATTCGCGCCGGCATGCCGCCGCAACGCGAAGAGCAGGCGGGTATTCCGATTTACATTATGCCCAATGGCGACACCGCCGGCGCTCGCGGCGTGGCAATTGAAGCGCTGAAACGGGCGCGGCAGAGCGGGATGCAGTAATCCGCGACTTCCCTGCTTCGGCTACATGGCCGGGAGACTATGCTGGCAGAAAAGTCGAGATCACTCTCGGCTCAGCCGGCTGGACAGCCAGCGCCACGATGGTCAGCACAGCGCGGCCATCAGGGCGCCGCGGGCGGTGGAATTCAACGGGTCGGCGGAGAGGCGGACCTCCGAGAGGCGCACGGGAAACTCATTGGCGCGCAGGGCGGCGACAAAGGACTCCAGGAAACCGTGCGGCATGGCGGTGCCGCCGGAGAGCACCAGCGGGACGGATTGCTCCAGCT
>CAZFOP010000143.1:0-8531 GCA_964520085.1 uncultured Solibacteraceae bacterium
ATTCGTCATAGGTCTGGCCGGAGACGATCTCGACGATGCGCGAAAGCGTGTCGGGACCGGCGCCGCCGCTGTAGGCCCATTGCGTTCCGGGCTGGAAATCGAGCGGGATCGTGGCCAGCTTCGGCACGTAGCTCGCCAGCGTGTCGGCGGTACCGCGCGGGGCGATCTTCGGCACCTGCGCGGCGCCGAGGCCTCCGCTCACCAGGCCAGAGGTGTGGGTGAGTAAGTCGCGGATTGTGATCTCGCGATTCGCCGGCACCACGTAGAAGTCGGGCTCGGCCGCCGCACCAGGAGCCGGCGACGCGCCCGCGGCCCGTTCGCGCGGCATCGCGACATTCATCTCGCGAAACTCCGGCAGGAATCTGGAAACAGGGTCGTTCAAGCGGATCTTACCTTCTTCCACGAGCATCAGCACGGCCACGCCCGTGATCGGCTTGGTCATCGAAGCCAGGCGGAAGATGGCTTCCTTCTCCATAGGCTTCTTGGATTCGATGTCCATCAGGCCGTGCGCTTCGAAGTGGACCAGGTGGCCGCGCCGCGCCACGACGGTGACGGCGCCACAAATTTCACCTGCATCGATGTGGCGCTGGATCGATTCGTGAATCCGTTTCAGGCGTTTGGCTGACATGCCGGCATCCTCCGGTTTGGCGACCGGCTGCGCTGCCACGACCAACGGCCACACCGCCATCAGGAGAGCGAGAGTCTTCAGTGAGTACATATCGGGCACCTCGGTCCATAATATCCGGATGCGGGTGTGAATGGGAGGACAACCTCGAAGGAGGTAAACGGGCAAGCTAAAGCATGCCCCACCAAGCCCGGCGAGTTGCTAATATCGGAGGTCGTGATCGCATGACCACCGTGACAGCCATACCTACCAGCGCGGCGCCGTTTCAACCGGAAAGCGCGCCGGACTATCTCCCCGCGGGGATTTTGCGGGAGTTGCAGCTCGGCCGGCTGCGCAGCATCGTCGAGCGGGCCTGGACGAACGTGCCGCTGCACCGTTCGCGGATGACGGAGCGGGGCATCGAGCCCGGCGACCTACGGAGCCTCGAAGACATCGCCGGCTTGCCGTTCACCACCAAGATCGATCTGCGCGACACCTATCCGTTCGGCCTGTTCGCCAGCCCGATGCGGGATATCGTTCGGCTGCACGCGTCAAGCGGCACCACGGGCAAGCCGATCGTGGTGGCGTACACGCGCGAGGACGTGGATGTCTGGACCTCGGTGATGGTGCGCAGCTTCGCCACATGCGGATTGCACGCCGGCGACATCATCCAGAACGCATATGGGTACGGCCTCTTCACGGGCGGCCTGGGCGCGCATTATGGCGCGGAAGGTTTGGGCGCCACGGTGATCCCGATTTCGGGCGGCAACACGGACCGGCAGATCATGGTGATGCGCGATTTCGGCGTCACCGCGGTGTGCTGCACGCCCAGCTACTTTCTCCACCTGATCGAGCGCGCCGCGCAACTCGGCGTGGATATCCGCGCGCTGCCGTTGCGAGCCGGCGTTTTCGGCGCCGAGCCATGGACCGCATCCATGCGCAAGCGCATCGAGAGCGCGTCCGGCATACGGGCGTTCGACATTTACGGCCTCTCGGAAATCATCGGACCGGGCGTGGCCGTCGAGTGCCCGCACCAGGACGGGCTGCACATTTTCGAGGATCATTTCTACCCGGAGATCGTGGACCCGGAAACCGGGCGCGTACTGCCGGAGGGCGAAGAGGGAGAACTGGTGCTGACCACGCTCAGCAAGCAGGCCATGCCGATGATCCGCTACCGGACGCGCGACATCACTTCGTTGATGCCGGACGCGTGTCCCTGCGGGCGATCGCTGCGCCGGATGCGGCGGATCGGGCGGCGCAGCGACGATATGCTGATCGTGCGCGGCGTCAACGTATTCCCGTCGCAGGTGGAAGCGGCGCTGCTCGAAGTGGAAGGCACGCTGCCACATTATCAGATCATCCTCACCTGCGAACATGGGCTGGATCAGATCGAGGTGCAGGTGGAAGTGACGCCGGAGATGTTCAGCGACCAGATCGGCGTTCTGGAGCGGCTCAACCAGCGAATTTCCGACGCGCTTGAACACGTGTTGGGAATCCGCGCGCAGGTGACGCTGGTCGAACCGCTCACGATTCAACGCAGCGAAGGAAAAGCCAAGCGCGTAATCGACCGGCGGAGGGTGCAGGCATGAAGCTTCACCAGCTTTCCGTTTTTTCCGAAAACAAGCCGGGGCATGTGACCGCGCCTTGCCGCCTGCTGGCGAAGGAAGGCATCGACATCCGCGCGCTGGCACTGGCAGATACCGAGCGCTTTGGCATCCTGCGGATGATCGTTTCCGATTGGAAGCGCGCCAAGGATCTGCTCGAGCAAGCCGGCACGGTGGTGAAGATCACCGAAGTGCTGGCCGTGGAAGTGCCGGACCATCCGGGCGGGCTGGCCGACGTGCTCGAAGCGTTCCACGGAACCGCGATCAATATCGAATACATGTACGCGTTCCCCTTCGTGCGCGGCGAAAAGGCGGTGCTGATTTTCCGCTTCGATAAACCCGACGCCGCGATCGCGCGCCTCCAGGAGCGAGGCTTCCAGGTGCTATCGAGCGGCGCGTTGGAAGAGAGATAATCTCGTGGCGCCGGCTGTCCAGCCGGCTGGGTCGAAAGTCCTCTCGATCCTTCTTGGCCCCAGCCGGCCTTGATCGTCACTCGAAAGCAGAATTGGGACGATTTCCGGCTCGAGCAACGTGGACAGGCCGCGCCACGACTGTTATGGGATGGGAACCAGGTGGCCGGAGATTGAGACGCCTAAGGTGAAGCCTGTCGGCGTAGCGCCGGCATAACCACCCTCCACAAACAACGTGTCCGCGTACACCTTAACCGGCTGCGCCAAACTCAACTGGCTCAGGCCCGAGACGGTCGGCACTGGCGAGAGGTAATAACTCGCCGAGCCGCCTCCGGTTAGGGAAGACGAAAGGACGATGACAGGCTGAGTCGGGCCGGGCCCAAAAGAGTCGCCATTGACCGTCACGAAGTCGACCACCAGGCGCTGGCCCGTCGGGATCGCGACCTGCTGTGGGTCTTCAGCGAACGCCACCGTATACTGAACCTGAAAGGCATTCTTGTCATCCACGGATTGGATTGGCACGGGATTCGCCGGCGTGTTAGTAACTGTAACCAGGGCGCTGACCGCCGCGCGCACGCTGTGCGACGTGGCGATGCCCAGAATCAGGCTGAGTCCGATGATGCTCAGCGTCATGACTGAAATTCTTCCTAAACGTTTCATTTCATCCTCCGATTGAAGTTAGTGGTTGAGCTTGCCAATCCTGAAATTCTTGAACCGCTGGTGCGCCGCGCCCCACGCGATGAGAGCAACGACGAACGCGCACGGGCCTCCAGGCTCCGGAGCCGCGGGTGATTTATCGGGAGTGGTGATATCGAGCGCCCAGGCAGCAGAGTCGTTGATGCAGGTAGTTTCCGAACCGACCGTATTACAAGTTTGGAAAGCGCCTCCCGTCAGGTCGGTGAAGCCATCGCCGAGTTGGCCGCTGGACTCGAAAATAGCATTGGGAATGTAGCCTCCATCGGTGAGAAGAACAGTGTAGGTTCCCGCCGTCAGAGTCTCCGACAGCGCGATGTCGCCGCAGACTTCTCCGCCGCCAATATCAACCGTTCCGGCCGGCGGGCACGCGGAAATGGTGGAGTTCCCCAAAATGTCGGACGCGCCGTCGATGAAAGTGGCCGTGTCCCCGGTGCCCGCGAACACGCCGACGAATGAATCGAATCCGCCGGCATCGATCACTTCCGACGCGGCATTCGTGCCGCCCCCGAAACCGTAGGTCTGGAGATCCAGCGTGCCATCGGTCACCATGGTTACCGTGATCTGGACAGAGGAGTCCTCGGGCGATGCCAAGTCTCCCGTGTAGGAAATCGTGCTCCCGGCAGCCGCCTGGATTGCCAGGAAGGCGGTTGCGATAGAACCTATCATCCGCATACTCTATATCTCCGTCATTCGGTCGCGCCGCTTCGGGGCGTGCCGCTCAAAAGTGTTGCGAAAATCAGCAAATCCATTATTCACAGAATGTTGCGAAAGACAGCGTTTCAGGAGTATGGATGATGGGTGCTCTGGAGTCAAGCGAATCTGTGGAGCGTAAGTCGTTTACAGTACTGATTCTTCGACTGGTACGTCCCGGCGCGTTCGTTGTGGGCGTAAACGTGACAGAACCGGGCGGCTGTGGCACCCATCTGTTGAGATTCTCAACTATAGGCAGGGTTGATTCTTTGTTTCAATTGGCCTGGCGCCGTGATCGTGAGCCTTGCGGCGGAGCGGCTTCCAGGTGCTGTCGAGCGGAGCGCTGGAAAAGCGGTAGGGCTGGTTGGCAGGCGAAAGCGCTTGCCCAACCTTTCGCGCAAAGTGGGACAGGCGCCCCGCCTGTCAGCTCTCGGCAGCTTGGTCCTGGTCTTCCGGTTTCAGATCGTCTTCGAGTATGCTCCTGCATACCGCCAGGCACTCTTCGCAGATGAGCGCCTCTGGCGGGTCGCCGGGCGCGGGGACCAATTTCGCCGGGAGCAGACCGCCGTGACAAAATGAGCAGACCGGCGCGTTAACGGGGCGGTTTCCAATCGGCGTCGGCAGCCCAGCCAGGGCGGCTGTGCATCGCGCGACACATTGATCGCAGATATACGCTCTGGGGTACTCCCGGCGGTGGCGGCGTCTAAGGAACCCAACAGGAGGGTAGCCCTCGTCGGGTGAGGCTATCAGCTTCTGACAGGACTCTTGTGCTTTCCCGCAGAATGAACATCGCAGCTCTTTCGAAGCACGCTGGTCACCCATAACTGGATTCTACGACGGATTTTGCGTCCGCCGAACAGCCTTCACCACCGCGTAAACCAATCCACCGAGGATCACGATCACCATTCCTGGCCACGTGGTTGCCGGGCGGTAGGCGAATAGGATCAGCAGCACCACCGACGCGCCTACGATGTACGCGGCGGGCAACACGGGATAACCCCACACGCGGTAGGGGCGGTCGGCATTGGGGCGCGTGCGCCGCAGGCGGAAAACGGCGGCGATGGTGAGTATGTAAAACAACAGTGCCGCCGAGATTACCCAGTCGAGTAAGTTGCTGTACAGGTTGCCGTAGTGTTGAGTAACTGGGTTGTAAGTGCGCGGCAGGACTAACACGGCGGCCCAGATGCCTTGCGCGACCAAGCCCCAGGCGGGCACGTGCGCGCGATTCAGGACGCCGGCGGGCGCGAAGAACAAGCCGTCCTTCGCCATCGCGTAGTATCCGCGCGCGCCGGCGAGCACCAGGCTGTTGACGCAGCCGAAGGTGGCGACCATGATGGCGGCGGCCATCAGCACGGGGCCGTAGCCGGGGAAAAGTTTTTCGAGCATGGCGGTGGCGACGCGGTCGGATGAAGCATGCTGAATCTCGGGGAACGAGAGAACCGCCATGTAGGCCAGGTTGACCAGCAAATACAGCCCGACCACGGCCGAACACCCCAGGGCCAGGGCCAGCGGAATATTGCGCTTGGGATTGCGCACCTCGCCGGCCACCATGGTGATATCGTGCCAGGCATCGGCGGCGAACATCGAACCGGATTGCGCCACCGAAATTGCCACCACCAGACCGAAGATGCTCGCCGCCGGAACGCCCAGCGAAGGATCGAACGCGCCGAGGCGAAACATGTGGCTGAAATTGGTGTGCACGGCAGCCGCGTTCCAGCCGAGCACGAGGCCGACCACGATCAGCGCGCCCAGCGCCAGCGTCTTGGCCGAGGTGAAGATGGTCTGCACAATCTTGCCGTATTCGAGGCCGCGTGTATTGGTCCAGGTGAGTAGCGCGATGACGCCGATCGCCACCGCCTGTGCGGTGGAAAGCGAAAATGCATAGCCCGACGAGATGTGAATCGGACGCACCAGGTAGTGGTCCTCGGCGACAGCCGGCAGCACGATGGATGAAAAACGCGCGAACGCCACAGCCACCGCGGCGATGGTCCCGGTCTGGATCACGGTGAAGAAAGTCCAGCCGTAGAGAAAGCCCCACAGTGGTGAAAAGGCCTCGCGCAAATAAATGTACATGCCGCCGGCCTGCGGCATCATGGCGGCCAACTCGCCGTAAGAAAGCGCCGCCGCCACCGTCAGCACGCCGGTGAGCACCCACGCCATCAGCATCCAGCCGGGGCTGCCGATGAGACGCGACATGTCGGCGGAAACGATGAAAATCCCCGATCCGATCATCACGGAGATCACCACCATGGTGGAATCGAACAGGCCGAGGCCTTGCACGAATTGCTGATCCGGAAGCTTGGCGGCGGGTAGGCTCATGTCGATCCTTCTGTGGCGGACGGGTTCATCGCGGATGCCCGAGCGCGACGACATCCGCATGGGGAGAAAACGAATTCGGCGGAAACTCAAAAATGCGCGCGCGGTAAACGCCCCACCGCGCCAATGCCAATTCGAGCGACGTTCGCAGAACGCCGAGGCCGTACACGGTGCTGCGATGGAAGTCGATGGAGGAAGCCTCGGCGAAATAGCGCGTGGGGCAGGAGATTTCGCCGATGCGCGCGCCGATCAGCACCGCCTGCGCCAGCATCTGGTTGTCGAAAACGAAGTCGTCGGAATTGCGTTCGAGCGGCAGCGCTTCGATCAACTGGCGGCTGAAGGCGCGGAAGCCAGTATGATACTCGGAAAGCTTGGCGCCGGTGAGCAGGTTTTGCGCCGCGGTGAGGAAACGGTTGGCCACGTACTTATAGCGCGGCATTCCACCGCGGAGCGCGCCGCCGCCCAGGATGCGCGACCCGAGCGCGAGGTCGTACACACCATAAGCGATCATGGTCGCGATCGGCGTCACCA
This sequence comes from uncultured Solibacteraceae bacterium, assembly GCA_964520085.1. Taxonomy (GTDB): domain Bacteria; phylum Acidobacteriota; class Terriglobia; order Bryobacterales; family Bryobacteraceae; genus Bog-375. The sequence continues at coordinate 6,852 of CAZFOP010000143.1, forward strand.
GCAGCGGGTTGTACTGGTAATCGGGATGCAGCATGACGATCACGTCGGCGCCGTGCTCGAGCGCGATGCGGTAGCAGGTCTTCTGGTTGGCGCCGTAGCCACGATTCATGGGATGAACCGCGACCGTGAGCCCCAGCCGCCGCGCCACCCCGGCTGTCGAATCGCTCGAATGGTCGTCCACCAGAATGCGGTCGTCGACGATGTCGGGCAGTTCCCGCACGGTGGCCTCCAACGTCATCTCGGCGTTGTAGGCAGGCAGTACGACGGCAATGCGTCTTCCGTTGATCATGGCCGCGCTCCCTAGCAGTGTATCCGGTTTCGGGCGTGGGCGGAGCGCACACGGGACGGAAGAATAAACGGGCAACCTAAAGGATGCCCCACCAACGCGGCGCACTCGTTTGGGTGGGGCATCCTTTAGGTTGCCCGGAATACAAAGCCTTCTACGATCCCACCGCGGCGCGCGCTTTTTGGATGGCCGGGTCGCGTTGGGCATCCACTTCATCGCCCTTTTCGACGCCGAAGGCCTGATTGAAGATTTCCGTCTTGAGACGGTTGGCCACGAAATCGCTTTCTCGGGACCATTCCTCCATACCCGGCTCGATGTTGCGCGCGGCCAGGAAGATCTGGAACTGGTCCAGCAATTCCGGAGTCACCGCGAACGCCTCGGTCACTTTGTGATCGCGCAGGTACTCGGTGGCGAAGACGGTGAAGGATGCCGAGGCTTCCATCACGGCGCGCAGGCGGCTCATCGGAGCCGGCTCGACCGCGATGTCCGGCTGAATGCCGCCGCCACCGGTCACCACGCGCCCGCCATCGGTATGGAATTCTTTCGCCCGATTGGGATTCGCGGTAGTGGCTGCCAGCTCAAATCGCGCCGCGTCGAGCGGCTTCTGGATCGACCGCCCGCTGGGCGTGTAATAGAGCGCCGTGGTCAGCGCGAGGCCAGTGCCCTGGCTCAAGGGATACACAGACTGCACCAGGCCCTTGCCGTAGCTCGGCTCGCCCAGCACGGTGGCGCGGTCGTGGTCTTGCAGCGCACCGGTGACGATCTCGGATGCGCTGGCGCTCTTGCCGTTGATCAGAATCGCCAGTTTGAAGCCGTACGGCCTGGCGTTGACGGGCACGGTTTCCGCTTTTTCGGGGGCATGCCGCCCGCGAACCGTGAAGACAGTCTGGCCGGGCCGCAGGAATAGCGCCGTTGTCTCAAGCGCCGCCGCCACCAGGCCTCCGGGATTGTTGCGCAGGTCCAGCACCAGTCCGGCGAGCCGGTCGCCGCCGAGCTTCTCGATGGCGTCCTTGACGCCCTGTGCGGTGTTCTCATCGAAGCTGGAGACGCGTATATACCCAACACCGGCGCCGAGCAGGAACGCGCGCTCCACGCTCGGCGATTCCATTTCGGCGGGGATCAGCGTGAGGTCGAGGACGTGCGTCGATCCCGCTCTGCGCACCACCAGCCGCGCCGGCCGCTGACGCGATTCCGACAACAGCTCGGCCAACTGGTCCAGGTCCAAACGCGCAATCACATAGCCGTTCACCGCCAGAATTTCGTCTCCCGGCGACAGCCCCGCTCTCGCCGACGGTGTGCCCGCGAGCGTCTGCAGCACGATCACACGTCCCGGAATCAGCGACACCACGCTGCCGAACCCCTTTTGCGTGGATGCCTCCATTTTCTTGAGCTGG